>NZ_JAAHGT010000364.1 GCF_010672385.1 Okeania sp. SIO2F4 | reverse complement strand
TTAGGAGTTAGGAGTTGGGAGTTAGGGTAGTCCTGCATGGTAATGGTAAGGATATAATATATATTTTTTAATTTCTCCGACACTCCGAATCCCCCCAATCTCCGAATCCCCCCAATCTCCGAATCTCCCCATCTCCGAATCTCCCCATCTCTCCATCTCCTCACACTCCCGGTGCTTCCTTTAGCGAAGACAACGTAAAGACCACGCGCTAAAGACTGCAAGGGCGTTAATCCAAGACGCGGAGCGGCCCGCCGAAGGCAGATTTGAAGATTGCTAATCTAGTTAAAAATCACCATTAGACATAGGCGTGAAAATTAAAAATCAAATCAATTATCATCCAGAAATTATCTATTCTTTCTGTTAAGTGTTAAGTGTTCCCTCTTTTCCACCAGATGTCTATTTAGCCAAATCAATATCTGATGTAAGTTGGTATCAATTCACAATTTGGCTTGAATATTATGCTAAGTTGCACGGAATTCTTTGTGTAGCAGTACCTCCCCATTTCACCGAAAAATTGGGTTTGAAGCCTCCCCCTTGTAGGGGGACTTTTAATTTGTTTTCTTTGATAAGTATGCTATAATATTGTTAGTTTAAAAATGCAATTATGAAAGCTAGATATAAGTATCGTATCTATCCAACACCGAGACAAAAACACCAATTAGCTAAACTATTTGGCTGTGTCCGTGTGGTTTGGAATGATAGCCTAGCTTTCTGTAAAGAACAATACAAATTAGGAGCGAACAAACCCACTAATTCTGAACTACAAAAACAGTTTATTACCCAAGCAAAAAAGACTGAAGATAGAGAATGGTTATCGGATGTTTCAGTTGTACCATTGCAGCAATCTTTGAATGACTTAAACCATGGTTATCAAAACTTTTTCTCTTCAACAAAAGGCAAGAGAAAAGGTAGAGCTGTTAAACCTCCGCGATTCAAAACTAGAAAGTCAAGACAGACTGCTAGGTTTACCTTGAGAGGGTTTAAAGTTTGCCACAATAAAGTGTATTTAGCTAAGATTGGCAAGTTAAAGATAGTTTCGCCCGTGAGAGTTACCCGCTGCTCCATCCTCAGTAACAGTAATCAAAGATTCAGCCAATAGATATTTCTTGAGTTTTGTAGTAGAAATACAACCGGAAATTTTGCCTAAAACTGATAATTCAGTTGGAATAGATTTAGGTATTAAAACTTTTGCTACTTTGAGCGACGGCTCAAAGATTGAGGCTCCAAGACCATTAAAGAAAAGGATTAGTAAATATAGGAAGTTAAGCAAGTCATTATCTAAGAAAACCATAGGCTCTAAAAGGTATGAAAAAGCTCGTCTGAGAATAGCTAAATTTCATGCCAAGCTGAAAGATACAAGGACAGATTTTCTACATAAATTATCCACTGAAATAATTCGTGAAAACCAAACAATTATTTTAGAGGATTTGAACGTTTCCGGCATGGTGAAAAACCGGAAATTATCTAGAGCGATTTCAGATTTAGGATGGCGACAATTCCGGACATTTCTAGAATCAAAAGCCGAAAAATATAGTAGAGAATTTAGAGTAATTAGCCGTTGGGAGCCAACCTCTCAAATCTGCTATGCTTGCGGTTTCAAAGGTGGAAAATTAGACCTTTCAATTAGGGAGTGGGAATGTCTCAACTGTGGTGCAAAACACGACAGAGACCTAAACGCAGCCATAAATATATTAGTCGCGGGCGGGCAGTCCGAGACTTTAAACGGACGTGGAGGCAAGCAGAAGACCACCGTCGAGGTGGCAGCAGTCTGTGAAACGTCAACCCGCCGAGGAGCTAAGGCTCGGTAGGAATCTCCACGCCTTTAGGCTGGAGAGGATGTCAAATCTCAAGAATGTTCAAATTGTGGTCAAACAGTTAAGAAATCATTGTCTGTTAGAACTCACAAATGTCCACACTGCGGTTATATTGCTGATAGAGACCATAATGCAGCAAGGAACATTCTAGCCAAAGGCTTAGAAATGCGCTTGAGCAATAGTCAACAGTACCGAGGGGCACGCCTCCTGGCTCCTGCGAAGGAGCTGTGCTAACGGAGGAGCTGCCTCTTACAGAGGAGCTACGCTAACGCTAACGGAATCTGGGGGAGACCCGTTTGCGTAGCATTCCGAAGGAAAAGCTACGGGAGAGTCAGACCTATGGAGCGCGTGATAGCAACCCATACCAATCTAAATTGTCTCTATTAGCGTGGAATTATCAATGATGAGAATCCCGCATCAAATCAAAGATTATGATGCCGGGAGTATGTCAAACCTCTGATTCATCCATCAAGAGGGAAAAACGTTTTCGGTCTTGCAAGCCACTTGATTCATAAATAATATCGTATTTTTGATTTTTGACTTGCTTTAACTGCCACCCATCTTCTTTCTTTCTTTTTCGGACAAATATTTATCCATAAGCCTAACACCAACAGCAGATTCTCCTTCAAAAACTGAGCCAGTAGTGAGTTTCTTAAAACGATCCTTTAGTTTGACTTGTAAGATTCCTGATATAGGGACATAACCCACTTCAGAAATTACCTCTTTGTTAGTAACATCTATTTGGAAATCAACAAAAGCTTTAACAAAAGGCATTTTTTCTAGAGAATTTTTATTGATATATAAAAGTAATGGACGAGATAGGGGAGTATAAGTACCATTGGCGATCGTCTCCTGACTTGGTTCCACACATTGACCATTACCATTGTCAATAGCAATCAATTTCAAAACATCTTTATTGTTTTCATAGTAAGCAAGGCCGAGGAAACCCAAACTACCCCAGTCAGATTCGATGCCCTGAATAATGATATTATCATTTTCACTAGCCTGGAAGTCCTTTCGGCTTCTACCTGCTGCTCCAATTACAGCATCACTAAAGTAATCATAAGTACCAGAGTCAGTGTCAGGGGCATAAAGACCAAGGGGTTCTTCAGGAAACTCCTCACGAATTTGTTTCCAGTTGGTAACTTTCTCAGCATCATCAGACTGCCAAATTTTTTTTAATTCTTCTAGAGTTAGACAGTCTGACCAATCATTGTACTGGTTGGCAATGATGGAAATAGCATCGAAGGCAATAGGAATTTCAACGAACTCTATTCCGTTTGCCCGACACAGATCGATCTCAGACTTTTTAATGGGACGAGAAGCATTTGATATATCTGTGTCCCCAATACAGAACTTTTTCAGTCCAGAACCAGAACTAGATATTCCCACAATTATCTGAATATTAGGATTATCCTGCATAAAATTTTGAGCCATTGTGTTGGAGATGGGAAAAATGGTACTTGAACCATCAACTAGAACATAGCTTTTTGTCTGTTCTTCTTCTGGATTTACTGCTGCTGAGGGAGTCTCAAGAGGTTCTGTTTTTTTCTCTCCACCCCCACAGGCAGTTATGAGCAGGAGTATGGCTAATGTAAAATAATGAAGATACTTGTATCTTAATTTAATTCCTAAGTTCATAGACTTTTTTGATAATGGTGTTTTTATTTAACAATACAATATATAATTTTATCACTTGCAAATATTGATAAAAAATTAATTTTGTGATAAACTTTAGACTATATTTTTAGGTAATAATTACCATTTTCATAGAACTAGCAAAGAAAAGAAGCTGTGAATTTGCCTAAAAAATATAGATCATATTTTAAATTACTCTTACCTAATAAAATCAGGAAATATGATTATGGTTGCCCAATCTAGCATGTATTCATCACCCCTACAACAAGCCATTGACCGTCATCCCTTAACAGTAACTCCAGAAACTCCTCTGGTAGATGTACTCAAACTAATGAGCAAGTTACATAATAGTTGTGCTTTGCCCAATTTGAATACATCTGAAAATGAGCAGCTCGATCCATCAATATTATCAAACCAGGAAACAGTCACAAGTGTTTTAGTAGTAAAAAATATACCTGTTGACCAAGAACAAAAGTATAATTCACAATCTCCTTTATTAGGCATATTTACTGCGAGCGATCTTGTCAAATTAATTGCCACCGATCGATTTAATAATCTACAAAATTTATCAGAAGATGTGCATATTAGCGAGGTAATGACATCTAATGTTATCACTCTAAAAGAATCTGACGATCAAGATCTATTTACAGCTTTGTCTCTGTTCCGGAAACATAAAGTTAGTCATCTACCAGTGCTAGATAGTAAAGGTGAAATAGTTGGTGTTGTGACACCAGAAAAAATTCGTCAAGTCCTGCAACCTTCTAATATTCTTAGATTAAGACGAGTAAATGAAGTAAAAAATGACAGTGTTACAGTTACAATCCCAGGAACAGCATCATTGTTGAAGGTTAGTCAACTGATGGCAGAAAACAAAGTGAATAGTGTGATTATTACACAGAAGAAAAAAGTGCAAACACAAAGTATAGAAAAACCGCTCGGTATAATTGCTAATGATGATATTGCACAAGCATATTTTCTTGATATGGATTTGGGAAAAATACCTGTAAAGAAGGTAATGAAAACTCAAATGAATTTTCTGCAACCAACTGATTCTCTATGGAATGCTCATAAAAAAATGTTGCAGGAACAAGTGCAAATCTTGATAGTATGCAGCCAACAAGGAGAGTTACTGGGAACAGTAAATCAAACAAGTTTACTACAAGTTTTAGATCCCACAGTAATGTTTGGGTTAGTCAGAAAATTACGAGCTGATGTCAATCAACTACAAGCAGAAAAATTTAATCTGTTACATAGCCGAAATGCAGAACTAGAAAAAGAAGTTCAGGCACGAACAGCAGAAATACAGGAACAGTTAGAGCGCGATCGCCTCCTAGCCAAAATTGCTCTCAGGATTCATCAATCTCTCGACCTCAACGAAATCATTAATGCAGCAGTTACAGAAGTGCAACAATTTTTGAAAGCAGATCGAGTAGTTTTATTTCAAGTAAAATCTCCAAAAGTAACGAAGATAGTAGCTGAGTCAGTAGATCGTAATTGCAATTCTTGGATGGGCGATCGAACTTCATCTGAATGCTTAATGTCAAGTTTAAAAATCAAGAAAAATAAGATTCAGGCAGTTGCAGATATTGAGCAAACAGATTTAGCTATAGAACAAATTACGAGTTTCCAGCAAAAGCAGGTAAAATCTTTCTTGATAGTACCCATTTCTCAAGATGGGCAATTATGGGGAATTATGTGTACCCAAGAATACTCTGGAATCAGAGAGTGGCAACCATCTGAAATTGATTTATTGCAACAATTAGCAACCCAGTTAGCGATCGCTATCCAGCAAGCTCAACTTTATCAACAAGTACAAACTCTCAACACAGACTTAGAAAGACAGGTAAAAGAACGCACTGCCGAATTGGAACAAAAAGTCAAAGAATTGGAGCAACTTAATATTCTCAAAGATGATTTTTTAAGCACTGTTTCCCATGAATTAAGAACACCTCTATCAAATATGAAAATGGCTATTCATATGCTGAAAGTATTTCCTGTCTCAGAAAAGGGTCAAAAATATTTGAATATTTTAGATACAGAGTGCAAAAGAGAAATTGAATTAATCACCGATTTATTAGATTTACAGCGCTTAGAAGCAGGTACAGAATCTATTGCTTTAGATACAATAGATTTAACAACTTGGCTTCCTACTGTCATGGAACCTTTTAAATCGCGGGTGAAAGAACGGCAACAAACTCTTAAGATTAAATATCCTAAACAACTACCTAAGATCCGTTCTAATCATAATAGTTTAGGCAGGATTTTAGCAGAACTCCTGAATAATGCTTGCAAGTATACTGAAGATGGTGGGGAAATCAAATTTTCAATTGAATGTAACCAGAAAAAAAACAGCAAAAAAAGCACCTCAGAAACGCCTGCTCCCATCAAATTTATAGTTAGTAATCCATCAGAAATTTCTGAATCTGAGTTACCTAAAATATTCACTAAATTTTATCGAGTGCCTAATGCCGATCCTTGGAAACAAGGAGGTACTGGGTTAGGTTTAGCTCTACTCAAAGAATTAGTAGCACAGTTGCATGGCAATATACTTGTCACTAGCAGTAATGGTTGGACAACTTTTACAGTGGAATTGCCTGTATGAAGTCAGAAGTCAGAAGTTAGAAGTCAGAAGTTAGAAGTTAGAAGTCAGAAGTTATATCATGTTCAGTTAAACAGTTTTTATCATAAAAGCTCGTAGTATAGCTCTCAGCCCTATCTTCTGATTTCCCAGATTTAATTTGAGTTAGCTATTTCCTTATTTTTCCTTAATACTATAAATTAATAATTGTAGTAAATAACTGCATATAAAGGTGCGTTCAGGGAAACAAATACAACAACAAAATTCTAACTCTAAGGATTGGTCATGGCCACTATGGCCAATTTTACCCTTATATCCCTATGGGCAGCGGCGGACATTAAGAAAGGAAATAGTTAAAGATACAATCTGGACCTTTGACCAACTTCAGGGTATCTTCTATGTCACTGTGCCAATTAGGATGACAGTCGTCAGAATGCTCGGAGGGGGTTTGTTTGTCTACGCTCCAATAGCACCAACCCGGGAATGCGTACGCCTTGTTAATGAATTGGTAGAAAAATATGGGGAAGTTCGCTACATTATTTTACCAACTATTTCTGGCTTAGAACATAAAGTATATGTGGGACCCTTTGCAAGAAAATTTCCCACGGCGGAAGTTTTTGTCACGCCTAACCAATGGAGTTTTCCTCTAAATTTACCCCTGAGTTGGTTGGGTTTACCAAGAAACCGTACCTACCTACTCCCTGTGAATAGTGGAGATGCACCTTTTGCAGCAGAATTTGACTACGCAACTCTCGGACCCCTTGATATTGGTTTCAAACCTTTTGCGGAAGTAGTATTCTGGCATAGTGCATCTCAAACTTTACTGGCGGTTGATACTGTTTTATCTGTACCTGCTGAACCGCCGGATATTTTGAATTTAGATCCCTATCCGTTATTATTTCATGCTAAAGATGATGTGTTTGATGTGGTAGAAGATACTCCCACAAATAGACGTGTAGGGTGGCAAAAAATATGTTTGTTTGCATTGTATTTTCAGGTGGATGCTTTAGATGTAGTTCCTACTGGGGAAATTTTTAAGAATGTTTGGAAAGCAAGCGATCGCTCGAAGCGTGCATATTTTGGTCTGTTACCGTGGCGGTGGAAGTCTGACTGGCAGCGTTCTTTTACAGAGTTACGACAGGATGGACGGTTGTTAGTAGCACCTATATTGCAAACTCTCATTTTGAATCGCGATCCAAAACAGGTGATGGAGTGGGTTGAGAAGGTGGCAAGTTGGAATTTTCGGCAGATTATTCCCTGTCATTTTGATGCCCCTATTCAGGCAAGTGGATATGAGTTTAGGCAAGGGTTTAGTTTTTTAGAAAAGGATAGTGGGGGGTATTTACCACAGACAGATTTAAAATTATTGAGACAATTAGATGATAAGCTAAAAGAAATAGGGGTTTTACGTTAAAGCCGAAAACTATGTTCTGGCGTTGCTGAAGCGCGGGTATGATTTTCCTGCTTAGGAGGTAGGTAAGGAGATTGGATGCAATTCCTTACCGAGTAGTTCTTTCATGGGTAGGAAGGGGAACAAGTAATGAAAGGGGGTGAATATTGATAATTAAAATCTTATTATGTAACGCCAATTTTCTGATTTTCCCTATAAATAAAGACTAATTGGCGTTGCTTACACCAGGAATGAAACTGCTGAGTGAGTAAGTATTAATAGTAAGTAAAAAGCTCTTTTGACTATTAATAACTAACTACTGACTACTGACTACTAAAAATTATACAATTATTCAGCAATACTGGGCAATTTACAAACAATCTCACAAGTTGAATTTCAGTAAAAGGGAATTACAATGAAAATAATCAGAGTTGTTTTGATTGAAAAGCATGACTTAAGTCGTACTGGCTTAATGGCTGCGTTACAAATGTCTGAAGGGATTAAAGTAGTTGGAGATGCCGCTTCTGGGCAAGAAGGTTTAAATATTGTGCAAGCAACTCAGCCTGATGTAGCAATAGTTGCTCTTAACCTACCTGATATGGATGGAATTGAACTAACTCAGAAGTTGAAACAATTAAATGGCGATCGGGAATATAAACAAACAAAAGTGTTAGTTTTAACAACAAAAGACAGTGAAGACACCGTAATAGCTGCTTTTTCTGCTGGTGCAGACTCATATGCTCTCAAGGAACTCAGTTTTAGTAATTTACTTCAGGCTCTTGAGGTTACTAATGAAGGTAATAATTGGATCGACCCGGCGATCGCTAGTGTGGTAATTAAGCAAACTCAGGAAAGTCTTGATTGTAATTGTCCAACTTCTCAACCACAAATCAAACTAAATGACATGGACTGTGCGCCTGGAGGAGATGAAATAATTCAGATAGATCCTCTAACAGAACGAGAATTAGAAGTATTACAGCTAATAGTTTCTGGATGTAGCAATGCTCAAATTGCTGACAAGCTTTATATCACTATCGGAACTGTCAAAACCCATGTTCGTAGTATTTTAAATAAGCTATGTGCCAACGATCGCACTCAAGCAGCAGTCCGTGCTTTGCGTTCTGGTTTAGTTAGTTAAGCTCGATCGATTTCCCATTAATAGTTATGCTTTCCATCTGCATTAGTCAAAGATGTCAGGGTGGTTTAATAGCTTGAATAAAAATATTTTTTACTCAATCCTTTGCTATTAAAAATTCACCCCAACTAATTCTTGACTTATCTTATCTTGAAAAAAACTTTATCTATTCAGGGAAAAGTATTTAATACATTTTCCTTGAATTCTTTTTATAAAACATTGGTGATACTAAAATGATTGAGAAAAGTTCGTCAGTCTAGTCAATTTTTTTCTTAGCTTCATCTTTAGCATTCTCTACAGTATGTTCTGCTTTAGCTTCACCTTGCTTAACTTGTCCTTCAGCCTGATCTTCTGGATTACCTGTAATTTCTCCA
>NZ_JAAHGT010000363.1:4294-8941 GCF_010672385.1 Okeania sp. SIO2F4 | reverse complement strand
TAAAACCTCTAGACTACCCATTCTTTCTTACTTATGATCGCCATACAATGCGTAGGGGCGAATGGCCATTCGCCCCTACAACATAGACTCTTATCTTTCTGGTTTAATATTAAACCTGACGATGAGCAATTACAACATAAAAAGGATCGCCTCCTCCTAAACCTAACATCTGCAAAAAACTAGGTACATTTGACTGTTGAGAAATTACCTCTACTTGACTAAATCCAGGAACACCATTAGCATTTTTTACCGAGTCAAAATAACTCTTGACTAACTCTACCCTTCCCTCCTCCGAATTATCTCGCCAAGCAGCGATCGCCTTCTGAGAAAACATCCGATTAGAAAAACTAATAATTGCTATCCCACCAGGTTTAAGAATACGATGAATTTCATAAAATATGGCATCAGGATATTGTAAATATTGAATCGAAGCACAGTTCAGCACAGCATCAAAATCTTTGTCCGGTAAAGGTATTTTTAAATCCTGATTAAAATTCTGAACAAAGTAATGATTTAATTGACGATTTTTTGCCAACTCCTCCTCATTCATACCATGTCCTTCAACATGAGCAAATTCTATTTCTTCTGGTAAATGAGAAACCCAACTACTCATCATATCTAAAATTCGAGTATGAGGTTGGAGGCGATCGCGATATAAATTGGTCAACTGGTCAATAAACCCTTCATCCACATGAGTGACAAACCTGGGAAAAGAATAAAATAAACTATCGTCAGAATCATCTAACTTTGTCCGTTGTTTAGCTTGTAATAACATAAACAGTAGCGTTGTCTAGACTAAAATTTTGGGTCAAACCTAACCCCTCAACCCACTTCCTATCCACCCTTTGCCCTTTGAAACGGGGAGAATATTTCTCCCCTCTCCTTGTAGGAGAGGGGTCGGGGGAGAGGTCTTAATTTATGAAACTTACCCACAAACTAAATCTAGACACGCTAAATAGTCAAGGTAGGTTTACACTACATTTATTGTAGGTTAATATTATAAAATATATAGTAAATTGTAAAGGTAAAATATATTTAATACCAGTTCTCAAAAAGAATGCGTCAGGGCAAACTGCCGTTTGCCCCTACAATTTGTTTATACAGAAATAAATTTATATATATAGCACTTCTTTAATCTATGAGGTATAGTTTTAGATCCCCCCACGCCCCCAGATCCCCCCTAACCCCCCTTGATAAGGGGGGAACCGCTTAAAAAGGGGGGGAGTCTTCAAAGTCCCCCTTTTTAAGGGGGATGCGCGGGGGATCGTAAATGTACCTGATAACTGTTGCTATAGCATTACTTTTGAGAAATGGTATAACTAAAAAAAATCAAACAGTAAACTGAAAAATGACCAAAAAATAAGGTCTCCTGCTCCTTTTAATGGGATCAAAAAAATCACTTTGCTGCTGATAACTGATAACTGATAACTGATAACTGAAATGACTCAACTCCCACCTCTTATTTCCCGCGACATTTTATTTGGTAACCCCGAACGTACTAACCCAAAACTTTCCCCCGATGGTAAATATCTTGCCTACATCGCTCCAGATGAGAAAAACGTTTTGCAAGTATGGGTACGAACCATAGGTCAAGAAGACGATCGCCAAGTTACCGCTGACAAAAAACGAGGCATTCGGATCTATCTTTGGAGTTACAACCAAGACCAACTGATCTACCTCCAAGATGCTGAGGGTGATGAAAACTTTCATCTCTATCAAGTAAATATTCAATCCAACATAGTCCGCGACCTGACGCCATTCCAAGGAGTTAAAGCAGACATAGTAGATATAGATCCTAATTTTCCCGACCAAATATTGGTGGGGATGAACCTGGAAAACCGGCAAAAATTCGATGTTTACCGTATCAACCTCAACAATGGTGCAGTAGAATTTGACACTCATAACCCCGGAAATATCGTTGGTTGGACTGCTGATGCTCAATTCCAAATTCGGGCAGCGATCGCTAGAACTGAGGATGGAGGTTCCGACGTCTTTTATCGGGAAACCACAGAAAAATCTTGGGAAACTATGCGCCACTGGGGACCTAATGAAGAAGGTAGTCCAGTTCTTTTCTCCGATGATGGGAAAATTCTCTATATATCAGGTAATCATGATGCTAATGCTAAACGTCTAGTTGCTCTAGACCTCGCTGCTCGTCAAGAAAATGTAGTTGCTGAAGACCCCCAATATGACATGGGTGGCATCATAATTCATCCTACTACTCGTAACATTGAAGCAGTAGGTTTCTACAAAGAAAAATTAGAATGGCAAATTTTAGACGATAGTATTGTTGCAGATTTTGAATTTCTTAAAGCAGCTCACGAAGGGGAATTTCGCATCGTAGACCGTACTATCAACGATCTAAACTGGTTAGTATCTTATTTCACTGATGACGGACCTGTTTATTATTATGCTTACGACCGCACTGCCAAAACTACAACGTTTTTGTTTACGAACCAACCAAAACTAGAAGGTTTACAGTTAGCTTCTATGGAACCTGTTTCGTATACTGCTAAGGATGGTCTAACTATTCATGGATACTTAACTAAACCTGTGGGAGTTTCTACTTCAGGACCAGCAGTGCTTTTAGTTCATGGGGGACCTTGGGCGCGGGATACTTGGGGTTACAGACCCCAAGCTCAATGGTTAGCTAACCGGGGTTATGTGGTATTGCAAGTTAATTTCCGGGGGTCAAGTGGTTACGGTAAAGATTTTCTCAATGCTGGCAACCGGGAATGGGGCGCGAAAATGCACGACGATCTAATCGATGGAGTTAACTGGTTGGTTGAACAGGGTATTGCTGACAAGGATAAAATTGCTATCATGGGTGGTTCTTATGGTGGTTATGCAACATTAGTGGGATTGACTTTTACTCCGGAAGTTTTTGCTGCTGGTGTGGATATTGTCGGACCGAGTAATTTGATAACTTTAATGGAAACTCTTCCACCTTATTGGGAACCGTTGAAGAAAGTATTTTTCCATCGTGTAGGAAATTTGGAAACAGAACCAGAGTTTTTGAAGTCGCGATCGCCTCTGTTTTTGGTCGATAAAATTCAGAAACCTTTGTTAATTGCTCAAGGAGCGAATGACCCACGGGTGAAGGAGTCAGAAAGCGAGCAAATTGTTAAGGCAATGGAAGATGCTGGTAAACCTGTAAAATATGCTCTATACACAGACGAAGGTCATGGTTTTGCTCGTCCAGAAAACCGTTTACATTTTTACGCGATCGCTGAGGAATTTTTAGCAAAATACCTGGGTGGAAGATTTGAAGCAGTAGGAAATATAAAAGGTCACTCTGGTATAGTTAAATAATACTATGTTCGGATAATTAGCGATTAATTTAGTATTCTTGTAGGAACGTTCTATGGAATGTTCCTATATCAAGTTATTCAAGACAAAATATATACCAATGGATAATGGATAATTGATAATTAATCAATTCGTTTTAAAGCCTTCTATTTCAAGAGAAAAAAGAAATTGTGATTTCCCGATCATTCAATCTTCTCGGTTTTAAACAGAAGTAATTATCCATTATCAATTAATGAACTAAATTTGCTAAAATTAAAATTATTTTGATATATTCTTCTTTCTATTATAATTAATAATTATTATTTAATCTTTAATATGGCACATAAAAAATGGGGTCAAAAATTGAAATTATAGAACAAAGCTTTGCACAAATAAAACCGAATGCGGAGAAGTTTGCAGCCAGTTTTTATGTAAATTTATTCACAAAATATCCAGAGGTCAAACCACTGTTTGTTAATACTGATATGGAGAAGCAACAGAAAAAGTTGCTTGATGCTCTAATTTTATAGCGCTACGCGCTAGGGAATAGGGAATAGGGAATAGGGAATAGTACACTAATAAAGGGTTTCAGGATTTAGAAATGTCCTAACCTTAATGCGTAGCGCTATAGTAGTGGAAAATCTTCGACATCCAGGAGTATTAAAAGGAGTTGCAGAAGCATTAGGAGCGCGACACGTTAATTATGGAGTGCTACAGCAACATTATCCAGCAGTTGGTAAAGCATTACTAGAAACGTTAAAGCAGTATCTTCAAGAAAATTGGAATCCTGAAGTTAAAGTAGCTTGGGTTTATGCTTATCGTGGAGTTGCTAAATTGATGTTAAAAGGTGCAAACTATCAATCTTTGGCAGACATAGACGGAGAAATAGAAACACAGGAAGAGGAAGAAGCAGAGATAATACCTCCTAAAATTAACATTAATTCAGAGATTGGAATAACAAAATATCAAGTTGATTCACCTATAGAAATTATTGAAAATAGTTTTGAGAAAATCAAACCTTGCGGAGAATAATTTGCTGCTAGTTTCTATGAAAATCTATTTATGGCATATCCAGAAGCAAAACCATTATTTGCTAATACTGAGATGTCTAATCAACAGAAAAAATTGCTCAATTCTTTAGTATTAGTAGTGGAAAGTTTACGCCATCCAGAAGTATTAGTAGAAGTCTTACAAAACCTTGGTGATCGTCATATTAATTATGGTGCTTTGCCACAACATTATCCGTTAGTTGGGGAAGCATTATTGACAACTTTAGAACAATATCTTGGTGATAATTGGAATATTGAAGTGAAGAATGCCTGGGTATTTGCTTACGAACAAATTGTGGAATTAATGTTT
>NZ_JAAHGT010000363.1:0-4284 GCF_010672385.1 Okeania sp. SIO2F4 | reverse complement strand
ACAACATTATCCGTTAGTTGGGGAAGCATTATTGACAACTTTAGAACAATATCTTGGTGATAATTGGAATATTGAAGTGAAGAATGCCTGGGTATTTGCTTACGAACAAATTGTGGAATTAATGTTTGAAGGGGCGGGGTATTCACCCACAGAAATTTCTATTTCCCCACAGTCAACTTCTGAAATTAGTCTAGACAAAACTCCAGTCTCAAAACCCAGTTCTCAGTTATCAGTAGAAATCATTGAAAATAGCTTTGAGAAAATCAAACCTTATGGAGCAGAATTTGCTGCAAGTTTCTATGAAAATCTCTTTCTAGCATATCCAGAAGCTCAACCATTATTTGCTCAAACTGAAATGTCTAAGCAACAGCAAAAATTGCTCAATTCTTTAGTATTAGTTGTCGAAAATTTACGTCATCCAGAAGCATTAGCAGAAGTCTTAAAAAGTCTGGGCGCTCGTCATGTTAATTATGGTGCTTTAAAACAACATTATCCGTTAGTTGGGGAAGCATTATTGACAACTTTAGAACAATATCTTGGTGATAATTGGAATATTGAAGTGAAGAATGCCTGGGTATTTGCTTACGAACAAATTGTGGAATTAATGTTTGAAGGGGCGGGGTATTCACCCACAGAAATTTCTATTTCCCCACAGTCAACTTCTGAAATTAGTCTAGACAAAACTCCAGTCTCAAAACCCAGTTCTCAGTTATCAGTAGAAATCATTGAAAATAGCTTTGAGAAAATCAAACCTTATGGAGCAGAATTTGCTGCAAGTTTCTATGAAAATCTCTTTCTAGCATATCCAGAAGCTCAACCATTATTTGCTCAAACTGAAATGTCTAAGCAACAGCAAAAATTGCTCAATTCTTTAGTATTAGTTGTCGAAAATTTACGTCATCCAGAAGCATTAGCAGAAGTCTTAAAAAGTCTGGGCGCTCGTCATGTTAATTATGGTGCTTTAAAACAACATTATCCGTTAGTTGGGGAAACATTATTGACAACTTTAGAACAATATCTTGGTGATGATTGGAATCTTGAAGTTAGCAAAGCTTGGGTATATGCTATTGGTCAAATTACCAGATTAATGTTTGAAGGTGCAGGTTATATAAATACAACTAAACCAGCAGCAGAAACAGCTAAAAAAACTCAATCTGAATCACAAGAAAAATCTGTATCAAACGAGACTCCCAAACAAAAAGCTAGACCACCAGTTCAGCAAGTAAAACAACAAACAAAGAACGAATATTCTCAAGCAGAAGCAACAGTAAAACTGCAAAAATTACTAGCAAAAATAGTTAATCTTTTCTGGGGTTCGCCAAAATGGTTAGTAGTAATTATTGTAGTCATTCTGACAGTTACAATAATTAATATAGTAGATGAAGATTCCTTTTTAGGTAAGACATTAGATTCTATTGATGCTATTAGTGTTATTGTCGTTGTAGTTTTGTTTATTAAAGAAACTCCCGATCGAAAAAAACAATTTCATTATCAAGCATGGAGTATCATAGATGCAGCAAAAGGTATCAAAGATAGTCAAGCAAGATTTATGGCAATTCAAGATTTGAATGAAGATAATATTTCTCTCAGAAGTTTAGAAGCACCAGGAGCATATTTAGCAAATATTAATTTAAAAAATGCCCATCTCAATGAAGCAAATTTAAGTAAAGCAAACCTAGAAAATTCAAATCTAAAAAGAGCAAATTTAAGCTATGCTAATCTAAGCCTTGATAAACTTCCTAATAGTAATTTAAGTTATGCTAATCTGAGTTTTACAAATTTGACAAATGCTAATTTGAGTAATAGTAAATTGAATTATGCTAATTTAGTTTGTGCTGATTTAAGCAACACTAACTTAAGTGGTGCTAATTTAACTGGCGCAAATTTAAGTGGTGCTAATTTGAAAGAAACTTATTTAGTTGGTGCTAATCTTAAAGATGCGAAAGTAAGTGTTTATGAACTTTATAATGCCTATTTAAAAGATGCAATTATGCCAGATAGTTCTAAACATGAGTAAATTGAAGATTAAAAAAATTGTACAATCTCACAAAAATGCTAAAATTATACAATCCTAAAATTAATTAATAACAAAAGATAGAGAATTTATGGAATCACACAAGCACTTCCTAGCAAAAAATATGGCATTTCTCATGTTAGTTTCTCCCAATAGTAATTTAGAAAAATTATTAAAATTTTGTTTGGCGACAAGAGTTACTGGAGAAAATCCTGGTAAAATTTCAGAAGAAATGGCTAGAAAACTCATGGAAGAACGATCTACTTTAGCTTATTGGACACAAGATGTGATGAAAATTGACGATAATTATACATCTGAAGAGTGGGAAGCTTTAGGAAATATGCAATTAACAGATATCGATCAATTTATGAATCAATTGTGGCAAGAATTAGAAAGTTTGGATTTGTAGAAAAAATTTTATAATTATTTAAGAGGAAGAAAATAGTGATACTATCACTTAGTATTCCTCAAACCTCACATTTATCATCGTTAACAATAATAAAATCAGCCATTTGTTTTGGTTTATCCTGGGCAAAGTGTAATAATTGAGCTGGAAAATATATAGTTTCGTAATCGTGCCTTAATTCTGCTTCAGAAATACCTTCCTGGTTACGATTCAACGCTCTTTGAAAGGCCGTTTCAAAGCTACAGTCGATCCAAATACGATAATCAAAATTAAATTTATTTTGGAACAAAAAGATACCTTCTAAAATTACTATTTCTGCATTTTCTATCTGATAATAAGATTGTGTGTATGAATTTGAGTTACTAGCATCTGCATGATTAGCAATTAGGTGAACAGATCCAGTTTGTTGGAGCGGAGCCACTAATGTCGAGAACATTTCTTCAAACCTAAATCCATTTTTATAGAAATGTTCTGCCGGATTTGTATCACTGAATCGCTTTTCTGGTAGTTCTAGCCATCCGTCAATTCCAATGAGATAACTATTAATACTAATTTCTTGCAAAGAGCTATTTATTTGAGAACTGATATAGCCCTTTCCTGAACCATCAATTCCCGAAACAGCTACCATCAGAGGTTTTTTATTTTGACTTTTTTCAGATAAAGTATTAATTAAGTTTTCCATGTTAACCTAGCTTGTTAACGAAGTCAGAAGTCAGAATTCAGAAGTCAGAAGTTGTTTTTGTTACGGGGATACGTGAGCAACCCTCCAAAAACATTTCGCTTTAAAAGGCGGGGTTTTAGAACCAATTATTTTGATAAAATTTCCAAGATTGTCCCAACTCTAAATTATGGTAAAGTAGAATTTTTAACTATATTTATCGTTAAAATTAGGATTATTCCTAGAGAATGCTAATATTAACACAATTAACCTAATATATAAAGTCTAAAATATTATGCTCCAATATCTTGTGGCTCTGATAGCAACTGCAATTGTTGGTTATGCAGTTAACTCCTCTGTAAGAGTGATCGATCAAGGGGATGAAGCTTTAGTAGAACGCTTAGGAAAATATCGGCGAACTTTGAGACCTGGACTTCGGTTAGTCTTACCCCTGGTAGAAAAAATAGCTTATGTTGATACCATCCGCGAACGGTTTTTGGATATTCCTCCTCAGTCAGTTATCACTAATGATAATTTAACCTTGAAGGTAGATGCAGTAGTTTACTGGCAAATAATAGACATGGAGAGAGCATATTATGCAATTGAAGATTTAGAAAATTCCATTAATAATATTGTTTTAACTTCTCTGCGTTCTAAAATTGGTCGCTTGTCAATACGAGAAGTTTTATCTACAAAAGATGAAATTGATAAAGCTTTGTTGAAGAAATTAGATGAAGCAACTTCTAGTTGGGGAATAAAAGTGATTCGTGTTGAGATTCAAAATATAGTTTATTCTGAAAAAGTACAAGCAGGAATAGAGTCGGAAAGGGTAGCTTTAAGTGAACAGCAAGCTATTATTGCTAAAGCTGAAGGTGAAAGGCAAGCTGCTCTTCTTGAAGCTAGTGGACAAGCAGAGTCTATAGAGCTTCTTTCCAAAACCTTAAATATGCGTCCAGACAGTCCTGAATTTATGCAGTTTCTGATTGCTCAAAGATATTTAGAAACTAATCAGAAATTAAGTGAAAGTGCTAATTCTAAGGTGCTATTTATGGACCCGAAAGCTATGTCAGAAGCATTGGGTGAATTAATGGGAGAATCTCCTGAGTATCCTGAAATACAACTGAAAAAACCTGATTGATATCAAGTCAAAAGTATAGTAGGGTGCGAAGCGCCAAGCCTCACGCACCATCATTTCAATTAAGGTTT
>NZ_JAAHGT010000362.1 GCF_010672385.1 Okeania sp. SIO2F4 | reverse complement strand
GATTATTGGGGGTAATACTGTTCGTCGAGATAATCCATTTTTGACGAGTCGTAGGAGTCGAGATGATAATCCTTTGCGGGTGGTTATGAGTCGCAGTTTAGATTTGCCGAAAGAGGCTAATTTATGGGATGTTAGTGAGGCTGAAACTTTAGTATTTACGGAAATAGATTCTAATCAAGAATTTCAGAAATATTTGAGGCAAAAAGGGGTGGAAGTGGTGGAGACTTCGATTTTAACTCCAGCAGTGGTAATGGCTAATCTCTACGATCGCGGATTTCTTTCTGTACTTTGGGAGTGTGGGGGAACTTTAGCTGCTAGGGCGATCGCTGATGGTGCAGTACAGAAAATCTGGGCTTTTATTGCTCCGAAAATTATTGGTGGGGAAATGGCACCTTCACCTGTAGGGGATTTAGGATTAAGGAAAATGACAGAATCTTTGGAGTTAGAAAATGTTAGTATGCGTGCTGTTGGTTGTGATTATTTATTAGCAGGTTATTTGCAGCAGGAAGAGGAAAAAACTTGATTTTTTTTATCGGATAATCATCCGAAGGTAATAAGGTGGTAGGGCGTTGCTTATATGTGGGATGAATTAGTGTGGTCGGTGTTGTCCGTGTGGTCTGTGAAAGATTCATCCCTTGGTTCAGCAACGCCAGGTGGTAGGGATACCCTGAATAATAAACAGGTATTATATCAAATCCGGTTAAATAACCTCACTATCAATTTAGTAGTCAGTAGTCAGTAGTCAGTAGTCAGTAGTCAGTAGTCAGTAGAAGATACTAAACCCAATCATTCTATTATTATCAAGAATTTGACATTCAACTTTATACACTATCCTCGAACTCTGTAGATGGTTAGATTGTATGTGCAATTAATATCAAATCCGGTTGAATAGTTATTATATAGTTGGGGGAGATGGGGAGATGGGGAGATGGGGAGATGGGGAGATGGGGAGATGGGGAAATTGAAGGCTTGAAGTAATTATAGAATTATCAACATATATTATATAACCGGATTCTATATAAACGGACTTGATATCACAACCAAAAACCAGTAGGGACGTTCCATGGAAAGTCCCTACTGCGGTCTACCCAAATCAAAACCATTGTAATATTATCTTAAGTTGAGATTTTATCGTCTCAAGAAGAAATCATCCTCACTAATAGATGGGGTATTAGTCAGATTAGCAAATTCACCACCACTGCCAAATTCTGCTTCTGTGCCATTAGCATTGTAGAACAATTTGCCGTTGTTACTGTTGTAAACAATGACTGCTGGAGAGATTTCGGCATCAGCATCACTGGTAACTATGGCAAATTCAGCATTGACACTGAAACCTGTTCCGGAGTCACTGGTAATAGCTGTAAATGTACTTTTGTCGAGCAGAATTATATCTTGTTGTGGCACAAAGTCGGTGATGGTATCTACTCCCACATCTTCTAGGGTAAATTCTTGATTGGTATTGAAAATAAAACGGTCAATACTTGCTCCTCCAGTTAGGATGTCGTTACCAGCACCACCGTTGAAGCGATCGCGTCCTTGACCACCAACGAGAGAGTCATTACCATTACCACCAAAGAGATGGTCGTTGTCTTGACGACCTTCTAGAGTATCATCGCCGTCTTTTCCATAGAGGAAGTCGCCACCTCGACTACCAATAATTTGGTCATCACCACCACGACCATTTATAGTGTCATTACCTGCTAGACCTATAATAGTGTCATTACCACCTGCACCATTAAAGACTTCACTTTCAGGAGTACCAGTAATTTCTTGTGGAATTTGCACTTCCACTGCACCAATATCAACCCCTTCGCCTACTAAACGCGGTTCCCCTCGTTGGTCTGTATCAAGGTTGTTGGGATTACTACCTGCATCAATGGCGGGACTATTGGGGAGAGGTAAATGGGTCAAAGTGGGGCCACCGTTGTCAGCTAGTTCTCCAAGTAGAGGGTCTGTAATTCCTGTTTGGTCGCGATCGCCGTTGAAGTTATTGATGGCGTTACCTGTACCAATTAGATTATTACCACCACTGGTAAAGTTATCGTTACTTGTGGCATCAACATCAGTGTTAACATTACCGGAAACAATGCTAGAGGTTACATCACTAGAGGCATAATAGTGGTAAATACCACTTCCTCGACTTGGATCGGCTTCATTATCAGTAATTGTACTATTGCTGATACTAATTATACTATTGCTGATACTATCTGTGCCTGATGCGTTGTTGATACCACCACCGAAAGATGCAGAATTGCCACTAATAGTGCTATTGTTGATACTGGCTGAGGCAGTGTTGATTCTGATTATGCCTGATGAGTTGTGGATACCACCACCACCGAAAGATGCAGAATTGCCACTAATAGTGCTATTGTTGATACTGGCTATGCCTTCGTCATTGTCGATCCCACCACCGAAAGATGCAGAATTGCCACTAATAGTGCTATTGTTAATACTGGTTGTGCCTGACAAGCTAGCGATCCCACCACCAAAAGATGTAGAATTGCTACTAATAGTGCTATTGTTGATACTGACTGTGCCATAAGAATTACTGATCCCACCACCTTCATAAGATGCAGAATTGCCACTAATATTGCTATTGTTGATATTGGCTATGCCTGATGAGTTGTTGATATAACCACCTAAAGATTTGATCCCACCACCGAAAGATGCAGAATTGCCACTAATAGTGCTGTTGCTGATATTTGCTGTACCCATGTTAAAGATACCTCCACCATCACCACTGTCTGTTAAATTACCACTAATAGTGCTGTCGTTCATACTAACTGTACCATTGTTTCGGATGCCTCCACCATCATCAAAAACATTAGTTACAAAACCACCAGTGATTTCTGCATTTTCCAACTGTAGGATAGCATCTTCCAAAACATCAAACACCCTGTCATTGATTCCTGTTTCTCCCCCCGCATCAATAACAGCTTTTTCTTCTCCCTCTGAAATAACTGTTATTTCTCCACCTCCAGCAACAATATCTAAGTCTCCTGTAGCAGCAGCATCTTCTAAACTTCCTGAGATAGTCAGATTATATGTTGCTCCTGCTGTCAGTTGAATAGTATCATCTTCAGGTGTACTGTTCGCTTCAATAATAGCTTCCCGCAAAGAAGTAACACCATCACTATCATCAACTACATCATTAGTAGTATCTACCACAATATTTGCCAATACCCCTGCATAACTTGCCCTAACTTCCGGTGTAAATACTAACGCTGACTTAAGTTGACCGAATATTACTTCTAAATTCCAGTTACCACCTTTGCTAACATTTCCAGTCAATGTTTCCGACGCAGCAATATTTGCTCCTGTAAGCTGATGCAGTTGTCGAACAAATTCTCTACCTTCCTTACCACTTGCCACCTCACAACCATAAATCAATATTTCTCCGTCAGCAGACAAACATTTACCCCACTGCCGAATACTCTCAACATATAGATGAATATTGTCATTTTTCAGGATACTATTTCCCAGATACAAAGTACCTTTTGCGCCATGAGAAATAATATGAACTGTATCCACATCACAGCATTCACTCAGACTTTTAGATATTTGGTCTATACCATTTTGATTAGCTTGTAGGATAACTACTTTTGTCTGAGAGTCAACCTGTGAGATCAGGCGATCGTAATTTTCTACCTTCGAGTCAATGAATAATAGTTTGGTTTGATTCATAATTTTAGAAGGGTTTTCAAGTACCGGAAAAAAACAATAAGTATTCTAACATTAATATTTAGCAGTACGCTGAAAACCTTGAAAATTCTGTATAGGTGATTCTTAAATCACCCCTACCTGACTCCTAAGCGCCACCAAAATAAATATTGCTATAGCTGAATATTTGTGTTTCAAAAAGACAGTTCACGTTTGCTATTTACACAATCTTGAAGGTATAAATTAATTAATTGTTGATACGAAATTCCTTTTTCTTCTGCTTTTTTCTCAAAATATTCTATTACTTCAATTCCTAAAGATAAATTTACTTGTTGCTTGAGTTTTTTTGCATAAGGATTAGGACGACTTTTCATTTTAGTGAGGTCATATTCTGGTTTCATACTTTTATTCTCCATAGAATTCACTTTCTTTTTTAGTTGCTTTGCGGGCAGAAATAATTCTGATTACAGATTCTTGTTCTCGATAACAATGAACTATCAATAATATTCGCATTTTTGAGCTTATACCAAGCAACAAAAATCTATCCTCTAAATCAGAGTGTTGTTCATCCCAAAATTGAATTGCATTATCATCATAAAACACTGATTTTGCCTCTTCAAATGAAACACCGTGCTTTTTTTGGTTAATCAGATTCTTTTCCCGATCCCACTCAAATAGTAATTGACTCATTTTTATATTTTAAAACAAACCATTTGTTCCCGATTTTGAATTGATGTAAACAATTGCATATTTCCCGGATACAAGAAACTATAAATACCTTGTGTTGGGATATCTAATACATACAAATCCGGTTTCTGATCAAATTTTTTAACCTAATCTTAACTATAAGCACATTTACTCAACAGCCAAAAATTAATTTTTCTAAAGTGCCATATTTGTTGTAAAAGTTAGAACAGAACTCAGAATTCAGAACAGATTAATCAATTCAATTCTAAATTCTACATTAGTGCCATATTTGGTGTAAAAGTTAGAACAGAATTCTAAATTCTAAATTCTAAATTCTAAATTCAATTTCTATAAACCATGAATGTACAAACAGTTGTAACTAAACCATTTAGCGACCAAAAACCAGGCACTTCCGGACTCCGCAAAAAAGTGCCAACTTTTAAAGAACCCAACTACCTAGAAAATTTTATTCAGTCTATTTTTGATAGTCTAGAAAATTTTTCTGGTCAAACATTTGTGCTTGGTGGTGATGGTCGCTATTATAACCGTCAGGCAATTCAAATAATTCTGAAAATGGCTGCCGCTAATGGAGTGGGTCGAATGTTAGTGGGTCAAGGTGGTATTCTTTCTACCCCTGCTGCTTCCTGTCTCATTCGTAAAAATCAAGCCTTTGGTGGTATAATCCTTTCTGCTAGTCATAACCCAGGTGGACCTGAAGAGGACTTTGGTGTTAAGTACAATATTAGTAATGGTGGCCCCGCTCCGGAAAAAGTGACAAGTGCCATCTATGAACGTAGTAAAGTTATAGATAGCTACAAAATCATCGAAGTTGAGGATATTAACTTAGACCAACTGGGTAGTCAGAAGTTAGGGGAAATGACTGTAGAAGTTATTGACTCTGTAGCAGACTACGCTGAGTTGATGGAATCTTTGTTTGATTTTGGCAAAATATCAGAACTGCTAAAGTCTGGTAAGTTTCGGATGTGTATGGACTCATTACACGCTGTGACTGGACCTTATGCTAAAGATATTTTTGAGCAACGGTTAGGTGCTCCCGCAGGTACAGTGCAAAATGGTATACCTCTCGAAGATTTTGGTGGTGGACATCCCGACCCTAACTTAGTATACGCTCACGACTTGGTAGAAATCATGTTCGGAGATAATGCTCCTGACTTTGGAGCTGCTTCTGATGGGGATGGCGATCGCAACATGGTATTAGGAAAGAATTTCTTTGTTACTCCTAGCGATAGTTTGGCAATATTGGCTGCTAATGCTAAATTAGTTCCTGGATATAGTTCTGGTTTAGCTGGTATTGCCCGTTCTATGCCAACTTCAGCAGCAGCAGACCGAGTAGCGTCTAAAATGGGTCTGGACTGTTATGAAACTCCCACGGGTTGGAAATTTTTTGGTAACTTATTAGATGCGGATAAAGCAACTCTTTGCGGAGAGGAAAGTTTTGGTACAGGGTCTAATCATGTGCGGGAAAAAGATGGACTTTGGGCAGTATTGTTCTGGTTGAATATTCTGGCAGCACGGCAAGAGTCAGTAGAGGATATTGTTAAGGAACACTGGAAAACTTACGGTCGGAACTATTATTCTCGCCATGACTATGAAGGGATAGAAACTGATAAAGCTAATACACTTGTGGATAATTTACGTTCTCTATTACCTTCTTTGCCAGGAAAACAATATGGTCAATATGAGGTAAAATATGCTGATGATTTTAGCTATACAGATCCAATAGATGGTAGCGTAAGTCAGAAACAGGGTATTCGTATTGGTTTCACTGATGGTTCTCGGATTGTGTTCCGACTTTCAGGAACAGGAACTCAAGGAGCAACTCTACGTTTGTATGTTGAAAATTATGAGCCAGATGCTACTAAACAAGACCAAGATACTCAGGAAGCTTTATCTCCTTTGATTAGTTTAGCAGATGAAATTGCTCAAATTAAGAATCTTACAGGTAGGGAAAAACCTACTGTAATCACCTAATTTAATGGATAATTGATAATTAGAGATAGTTTTGATTAGACATCTCCAATAATCAAAAATAAACTCAATTATCCCACAGAAATCGCTAATTATTTCCGCCAGATCTCTCTTTTCTTGAGAGGTCTATTATCAATTATTCATTGTTAAGTGTTCCCTGTTCTATCTCAACTAGGAAATTTATTTTGCACAACTACTTAATTAAATTGATATTAGGACTGAGATAATTATGCTCGAATCAGCAAAAACTGTAGAGTGATTTCAGAAACAACCAGGATATCAAACTTTTTCTCCAGGAGATATAATTTTTGAAGATGGACAAAAAGGTAATTTCAACAATTAATAATTAATAATTACCTCTCCTTGAAAGTAGTCAGTAGTCAGTAGTTAGTAGTTAGTAGTTAGTAGTCAGTAGTCAGTAGTCAGTAGTTAGTAGTCAGTAGCCAGTAGTCAGTAGTCAGTAGTCAGTAGAAAGAAATGTTATTATCATTTTTGACCGTGAAATAATTCGATTCTGCCAAATATACATCTGAACTTTAACCATTTTTGTTGACCAAACTGTTCGTAACATTCTTTTTTCATCCATGGTATAAGTTCTGAATTCTAAATTCTAAATTCTGAATTCTGAATTCTAAATTCTGAATTCTACCCTCAACTATAAGACTTTTTCAGCCAACCCTGAGTAGTAGCTTTTGCAATTTAATAGTGTATGTTAAGGCACAGAAATTTTAAACCTAATTATGATAATCATTTTATTAGACTTAAGTTAAAATAAAATTAAGCTTAATTTGGTATAAAAAAATATTCCATCTTTAGCCATTGCCAAATCTTTCTAAATTTTCTTCCCTCCTGACTCCCGATCTAATTACACCAATGCTATCGGTTGCTGTTGTGTTGATTCTTAGGAAGAAATGGGCTGTAGAAACCAACGGCCAAAAAACCTATCTGACCGAAATGGCAGGAAGTGAAATATTAAAATGTCATAAAGTGACATTTTCTTAAAGTTTTCTAGAGTAATTTTGAAATAAACCAGAAGTTAAGCAACTTATTCTCAAAAGGAGAAACAAATGGCTAAAAATTTGCTCGAACAACTACGAGAAGTAACCATCGTGGTTGCTGATACAGGCGATATTCAAGCAATTGAAAAATTTAGGCCACGGGATGCAACTACTAATCCCTCATTAATTACTGCTGCTGCTCAGATGCCACAATATCAAGAAATTGTGGATGAAACTTTGAAAGCAGCAAGGCAGACATTGGGAACAGATGCAACAGCTTCTGATGTGGCAAATTTAGCATTTAAGAGACTGGCAGTTGCTTTTGGACTCAAGATTTTACAAATTGTTCCTGGGCGGGTATCTACAGAGGTTGATGCTAGACTATCCTACGATACAGAAGCTACAATAGCTCAAGGACGAGATTTGATTGCTCAATATGAAGCTGCTGGAGTTGGTCGCGATCGCATTTTGATTAAGATTGCTTCTACCTGGGAAGGTATCAGAGCAGCAGAAGTGCTAGAAAAAGAGGGTATTCACTGCAATTTAACTTTACTGTTTGGTTTGCACCAGGCGATCGCTTGTGCTGAAGCTGGTGCTACTTTAATTTCTCCTTTTGTAGGAAGAATTTTAGACTGGTACAAAAAAGAAACTGGACGAGATTCTTATCCTCCAGCGGAAGACCCTGGTGTATTGTCTGTGACTAAGGTCTACAACTACTACAAGAAATTCGGTTACAAGACTGAAGTGATGGGAGCTAGTTTCCGTAATATTGGGGAAATTACAGAATTAGCAGGTTGTGACCTGTTGACTATTTCACCTGCATTATTGGGTGAGTTGGAGTCAACAACAGGTGAGTTACCTACTAAACTTTCTGTGGAGCAAGCTGCTCAGTCTGATGCAGAAAAAATTACAATGGACAAAGAGACTTTTGATAAGATGCACGCTGAAGACCGGATGGCATCTCAAAAGCTGGATGAGGGAATTAAAGGTTTCTCCAAAGCATTAGAATCATTGGAAAAACTATTAGCAGATCGGTTGACTCGTCTAGAGGGAGTTACCCATGCAGCAGAAGATATTTTCCATATCTATGACTTAGATGGTGATGGTTTCATCACTCGTGAAGAGTGGGCAGGAACTGATGCTGTATTTGATGCTCTGGATATCAATAAAGATGGAAAAATCTCTCCAGAAGAAATGGCATCTGGTTTAGGATCTGTGTTCCAATTAGCGAAGGTTTAGTCCTAAGATAGCAGTCAGCAATGAGCCAATTTAATTGTTGGCTAGTGGGAGCATCCTGCTCCCGTTTCTTGATTTAATTGTGAGCGAGATGGTAACATTATTAGGACTTATGTCGCCTTTTTGTTTGTAGTTTTGCTCTAGCCCCTCAAATACTTAATATTAGGACTTAGGACTTAGATCATCTTTTTGTTTGTAGTTTTGCTCTAGTCCCTCAAATCTCACGGGGTGACAAGGTAGCTGAAAGCTATATACAGAGGTGGACTTATCAAATAAGCTGAAGAATAGTTCAACTAAAATCCCACTATTATTGAGAATAGATGGGGGTGTGGTGCGTTCGCGGAGCGTTGCGGAGCGCAGTATCGCGCCACACAGTAGCTTG
>NZ_JAAHGT010000361.1 GCF_010672385.1 Okeania sp. SIO2F4 | reverse complement strand
GGATTTTATATAAGTTTGTCATTTTGGTTCGATACAGTTTTATATGCTTGCTGTGGATGATCGAGTTCGCCTGGATATTGAAGTTGTAAGCTACCCTCTTTTAGCATAGGATTGATATAATGAGTTCTAATAGTATCTGCATTTCTAGCCAAAAGTTCAGCTAATGTTTTAAGATTTATATACTCATTTGAGCATAAATTAAGAATTGTAGTTCTCATCAGTTCTGGATTTACTGGTTTACCCTCCGTTTCACTAACTCCTAATATTATATAGCCACCATCTGTATTAGCAAAAGCTGAGACGGTTGACCACATATTTTTAGGTAAAGTTTTTCAGCAGACTTAAATTCAATATCTTGGTCTTTCCCAATATCTATATGTTCTAATAAAGTATCTAAATCCATCAGTTTAAATTGTTTAATTTTTCAATAATTTACTTAATATTTATTTGAGTTTTTCAACTTTCAAATTAGTAGTTTAAGATAAAATTCGTTTGAATAGTTCTGATTGCCACGATAGGAAGCAATCTCGCGACACCCCTGAGATTGCTTCCTTCCACTCCGTTCCAGTCGCTGCGGACGCAGGCTCTAGTAATTATCTGGATTTTATATCAATACGGTTCAGATAAGACCAAAACTCATAAGGTATCAATCTATAGATTCATGTACTTTCCTTATTTATTCTCTTCCTTCTTCCTTACTTCAAAAAATCCTTAACTGAACTATATTGGATTTTATATAACTTATTTATTTACATTCCAACAACAGAGTTAAACAACTCCCCTACCTTTTTTAAATCTACATTTCCCCCACTAATAATTACCCCTACTCTGACACCAGAAACTTTAACAAGACCTTCTAATAAAGCTGCTGCTGCTAAAGCTCCAGTGGGTTCTATTACTAATTTCATTCTCTCCCAAATAAAATACATTGTTCTTAAAATTTCCTCCTCTGAAACCGTCACCATATCATCAACATAATTTAAAACCAATGGAAAATTTAACTTACCTAAATAGGGCGTTCTAGCACCATCGGCAATAGTTTGAGGATTATGTACGGTTTGTAGAGTTTGAGAATAAAAAGACCGAGTTGCATCATCAGCATTTTTCGGTTCAACGCCAATAACTCGACAGTTTTTTAATAGATTTTTAGTGGCGATCGCGCAGCCAGAAAGTAAACCACCTCCACCACAACATACTAACAGTAAATCTAAACTTTCTACTTCTTCAATTAACTCTAAAGCAGTCGTACCTTGTCCGGCAATAATATCAGGATGGTCATAAGGCGGAATAATTGTATAACCTCTTTCTTCGGCAATTTTTGCAGCTAATTTTTCTCTGGTTGTTTCATTTATATCATAGAAAATTATCTCAGCTCCATAACCACGAGTAGCAGATTTTTTAACTTCTGGAGCATTGTTTGGCATGACAATAGTTGTGGGAATATTTAACAATTTGCCTGCTAGAGCGATCGCCTGAGCGTGATTTCCAGAAGAATAGGTTAATACCCCCGATTGTTTTTGAGTTTCTGATAGTTGAGATAGAGCATTGTAAGCTCCTCTAAACTTAAATGAACCTGTACGTTGAAAATTTTCACACTTGAAAAATACCTCACAATTAGTGAGTTTATTTACAGTTGTTGAAGTAATTACAGGCGTGCGATGAGCAATCGATGATAAACGATTATTTGCTGCTGCAATGTGATTGTAATTAACTGGAAAAATTTTTGTAGATTTTGAGCTATCGATAGACATATTTGAATAAATAAGTAAGAGGGAAAATTAACGAAGTCAGAAGTTATTTTTGTAACGGGTATTTGAGCAAGCCTCCAAAAATATTTCGCCTTAAAAGGCAGGGTTTGAGACCTAATTATTTTGATAAATTCATAAGTTTTACATTGAGTTTAAGGATAGAAAAATATAACAAAAATTGATGCAATTAAAACAAAATTGACTGTTTTTCCGCCTGATACCCAACTTGCTATTAAACTTATTTTAATTATTAATAATTAACAATCATATCTCTTGAAAAGGAGACTATAGCAATCCTCTGCACAGTTGTAATATTTTGGTGGCACTTAGAAGTCAGGTAAGGGAGCCGTCGGTAGGGCGACGTACAGAATTTTCAAGGTTTTCAGTTCAAATTAACTATTATAAAAATTGTCACAACCAATACGCGGATTGCTATATTTACTAAAAGGAGATACTTTAAACCTTAATTATGAATTATCAATTATCAATAATTTGGTAATTAATATTATTTTTGATCTCCCAAACATTGAACTCTTTGTTGAGAGAAAATTGGTCTTGGCTGAAATGATTCTAAACCACGACCATCATAAATAGTTGCTCCATCAGGCATTTTTGCTCCTTCTAATATTACTCCTTCTGTTAAAGCTCCCTCGAAAATAGCGCCACTTAAATCAGTCTTGCTGAGGTCAGCACCTCTGAGGTCAACTCCACGGAGATTAGCATCAACAAAATTAGCCCATTGGAGGTTAGTATTTTTTAGGTTAGCATTAGCTAAGTCAGCACAAGTAAAGTAAGAAGCACTAAAATTACTGTTACTTAAATCTGCTTTTGTGAGGTTAGCTTGTCTAAGTCTTGCACCACTTCTTCTGATATTACTAAGGTCTGCGCCACTGAGGTCACATCCTTGACAAACTGCTAATGGGTTATCTAAAAATTGTCGGAGTTCATCAACATTTTCTGCTAGGATAGGTGCTGCTAATCCGGTAATTATTAACAGGGTAATACTGGTAATTTGTTTCAGTTTCATAGTGGTTGATTTTTATTCAGGTTGACAAGTATATATTATATAGCAATGTTATTAATTATCGGTATAATATTTTGGGGAAAGTTAATCGTTTTCTGGAAAGATAATTAGGTATAAATATATTTGCTTGATAAATTGTTGAGTACCAATAGTAGTAAAATTAGAAAAAATTTATCAAGAGGTAATTTATGGATTGTCAAGAACTCCTAGAAAAATATGCCCAAGGAATCAGAAATTTTGGAGCTGAAAATTTAAGAGGAATAGACCTTAAAGGTGCAGACTTAAATGGTATAGACCTAAGAGGATCGGATTTAACTGAAGCTGACTTATCAAATACAAATCTAAGTAATGCAAGACTTGAAGCGACATATTTGAGTAGAGCAAATTTGAGTAAGGCTAAATTGGTTAGAACTCAATTTAGTCAAGCATCTTTAGTCGGTGCAAATTTAAGTGAATTAGTAGATGGAAATTCTGTGAATTTAAGTTGGGCAGATATTAGCCTTGCTGATTTAAGTAAAGCTAATTTAGAGAGAGGAAATTTTTAGCAATAGTAATCTAGAACAAATTAATTTAAGTTCAGCAATATTAATCTCTGCTAATCTCAGTAGCAGCTCTACTCAAAAATGCTAACTTAGCCAGAGCAGACCTCAAGGGAGCAAATATGTCAGAAACAATATCTCAGAAACAGATTTATTTGAAGCTGAACTTAGTTGGGTAAATCTAAATGCTGTTAATTTTAAACAAGCTAATCTATAGCAATCATATTTCAGGTGTGAGATTTTAGTGGTAATTAGGAGTCGGGAGTCGTAGGGGCGATTCGGGAATCGCCCGTATAGGAGTCAGAATATAAAAGGGTTTTGATTTATCTTAGTCATTCTTAAATTCTATCAAAATCATTCCTGATTGCTATAGAATCTGCTAAATTACAAGCCGTCTCTTTGAGATGCTTAGATATGTCATGTTTAAATATGAAAAATGTAGACCTAACAGGAGCAATATTAGACAATGCTAATCTACAAAAAACTTCCCTACAAAATGAAATTTAGAAAGAACAAGTCTACGAAAGGCAAATTTAACTAAGGCAAATTTAACTAAGGCAAATGTTCAAATAGCAGATTTAACAGATGCTAAAATTTACGGGTGGAAAGTTGAAAAAACCGACTTCAGTTATGCAATAATGCCAGATGGTGAAATGTATCACCCTGAAATTAATCAAACAGAAACACTTACTGATAATCAACCAACAAAAGACACAACAAAACAAAATATGACAACCCGTAAAATAATCAAAACCGATAAAGCACCAGACCCAGTTGGCCCATATAATCAAGCGATCGCCACCACTGGCCAAATGCTCTTTGTCTCTGGTCAAATAGCGATCGACACCAGAATTAATCAAATAGTCTATACCGACGATGTAAGTAAACAAACAGAACAAGTCATGGCAAACCTCGAAGCTATTCTCAATGAAGCAGGAGCCACTTGGTCAAATGTCGTCAAAACCACAGTCTTCCTGAAAAACATGGACGACTTTGCTACTGTCAATAATGTATACGCCAAATACTTTGACCCTGAAAATGCACCCGCTCGTGCTTGTGTAGAAGTAGCACGTTTACCCAAAGACGTACTTGTAGAAATTGACTGCATTGCAGTAGTATAGAAAGTTTAAGCTTAGGCAGGAAGGGTGAATAAAGCATCCTCTATCCTCCTGACCAAAAAATCAGGTCTCAAGCCTCCCCTTTTAAGGCTATGAAAAAGGGGTCGTTTGCGGAGCATGACCTAGGATGGGATGGCGAGGTTTCCTTGCCATATCCAATCAACCAAGAGAAAATATTCGATTCAGTATTTCCAGCATAGGGCTTCAGTTGGAGGTACTGTTAACTGATAAGTGATAACTGATAAAGACATACTTTTGACATACTCTCCGGCCTAAAAGCGCCGAGATTCTCCTGAAACCAGGATTCTTGGTTCACCGAGTCCACTTAAACTAATTACCTTGCGATACCCAGTCCAGAGATGGTTCTCGGACCAAGCGTTCGCTCTATTGCCTCTTGCCTCCTCCGGAGGAGCTGCGCTAACAGAGGAGCTACGCTAACAAGAGCCTTTTCTCGTATGCCCTACAGTACAGTTCAAACCTTAAAAAAAACTTTGGTTCTCTGGTACTTGTTGCTTAGAGCTTTTCCTAAGTACAAGCATTAATGTACACGCGCCCCATAACTCTTTTCTTGGTCAGCATTCTCTTGCGCCTGAGGGCGACGCGGGGTCTGAGCGCAGTTTTCAAGGTGCAAACGCTACAATTAAGTAGCTATAGGTTTTTAGAGCGGTTGAATACCTTTCCACTTTTTTAAGCATAGCACAAAGTCCCCCTAAAAGGGGGAGGCTTTAAACCCAATTTTTCGGTAAAAATTGACTAGATTACAGTAATATAGAAAGTTTAAGCTTAGACATGAAGGGTGAATAAAGCATCCTCGTGACCAAAAAATCAATTCTCAAGCCTCCCCTTTTAAGGCGATGAAAAAGGGGTCGTTTGTGGAGCATGACCTAGGATGGGATGGATGGGTTACCTAACCATATCCAATCGACCAAGAGAAAATATTCGATTCAGTATTTCCAGCATAGGGCTTCAATTGGAGGTAGTGATACAGGAGATTCCAGGTTAATATGGTACAACTGACGATCGGGAATATTTTTTGCCTGTTCCCTATTCCCTATCTCCCTTACTCCGTAGGGACGTTGCATACAACGTCCCTACCTATTCCCTGCTCCCTAAAACCATAAATATATGTTCATCAAGTAGGAAACTGCTGTAACTGAGACAATACTTACGCATGAGTTACGAAAAACTAGGATTTGAGATTGCTTAAGAGTCGGTCGCTTCGGACGAAAATACCTTGCAGGTGCGTAAGTCCTATGATAACTGAAATGACCCCTGTAGCGATCGACTCTTTCTTGTCTAGACATATTGCTATTTTCCGGATATTATCTACACAACTGTGACTGAGAATATTAAAATCTCAAATTTAGCTACTTAGTTATGCTCAAGGAAACAAATTATTTCTGACTCACGACTAATTTTTGACATTTCTTAAATGTATATGTTAAAATACTCAACGGTATATTTATATTGTAGTAATCTCCTAAACAGTAGAAAAATAAAGATATTCAACTAGATAAAAATCTACAGAATAGTTGATAGGAGTTATACAGGATCGGCATCTACTAAATAATCCCAGAAATATTTGATACCTTCTTGATATATTAAACTTGTCAAATAGATATAAGTAAATTTAAAATTTTAGGCTTTCTCAATCGAGCTAATTTGTACCTTAATTTGGTTGAAAGGAAAAGAATCAAAAATATAAAAAAATAAAATTCCGTACAAATAACACTCTAATGAAAAATCCTAAATATGAAAATATAGTTTTTAATTTATGAAATATCTAACATTTTGGCAGGCAAAATTATCAGATTTAGTTCTAGAAAAATTCGATAAAAATCAAGATAATTATTTATGAATAAACACATAGTTAAACTTGAATCAATTTCTTTGCACAGTATCATAAGATTTTGAAATTATGAACGATCAAGATAAGACTAAATATCAACTAATTCAAGAGTTAATAGAACTGCGTCAAACTGTTAGTGAACTTGAATTTGCTTGTTCAAGTTGCAACTTAACGGGACAAGAATTAAATAATATAATTGAAGAGCGCACTGCAGCACTAAAAGAATCAAACGATCGGTTAATAGAAGAAATTGTTGAACACCAACAAGCACTAAAAGATTTGAAAATAGCTAAAGAACAGTTACAAACAGTTTTGGCAGCAGTACCAGGTACAGTATCTTGGATTAGTTCAGATTTACACTATATAGAAGTGAATCAGCAGTTAGCTGATATTTTTGGTATACCCAGAGAAGAATTTGTAGACCAAAATATTGGTTTTTTAGGGGCAAGTTCTGAGTTTAATGACTTTGTCAAAGAGTTTTTTGAGAGTTCGTATTTAGAAACAACTCGTGAAATTATATCAATAGTTCATGGGGAAACTAGAAACTATTTGGTTGTTGCAGAAAAATACAATCAAAACCAAGCTGCCTTTGTAGTAGGTATAGATATTACCGAACGCAAACAAGCAGAAAAAAAATTAAGAAAAGCCAAAGAGCAGTTAGAAACCGTATTAGAAGCAGTACCAGGTACAGTATCTTGGATTAGTTCAGATTTGAATTATATAGAAGTGAATCAGCAGTTAGCTGATATTTTTGGTATACCTAGACAAGAATTTCCTGGGAAAAATATTGGTTTTTTAGGAAAAAGTTCTGAATTTTATGATTTTATTGAGAAGTTTTTTGCTAGTCATGAACCAGAAATAACAGGTGAATTTGTATCACAAATTAATGGGGAAACTAGAAACTATTTGGTTGTTGCAGAAAAATACAATCAAAACCAAGCTGCCTTTGTAGTAGGTATAGACATTACCGAGCGCAAACAAGCAGAAAAAAATCTGTTAGTTAGTAAAGAAAAACTAGAAACAGTATTAGAAGCGGTTCCAGGAATGGTTTCATGGATTAATTCAGATTTAACCTATATTGAAGTTAATCAAAAATTAGCTGATACGTTCAATCTACCACGAGCAGAATTTGTCGGCAAAAATTTTGGTTTTGTAGACAATAATTCTAAATTTAACTCTTTGATCCAAGATTTTTTTGATAGTCCTGAGCAGGAAATAACTGCTGAGATTACTTCACAATACTACAATCTATCCCGAAATTATTTAATAGTTGCTCGCAAATATAATCACAATCAAGCAGCATTTGTAGTAGGTATAGATATTACCGAACACAGACAAGCAGAGTTAGAACTTGGGGCAACTCAAGAACAGTTCAAAACTATTTTAGAAGCAGTGCCAGGAATTGTATCTTGGATCGGCTCAGATTTACGCTACTTAGGAGTTAATAAACACTTAGCAAAAACCTACAATTTACCCCAAGAGGCTTTTGTTGGTCAAAATATTGGCTTTCTCAAAGCTAGTCAAGAATTTAGTGAATTTATGGACGAATTCTTTGCTAGTTCTGCTCAGGATGACTATCGAGAAATATCTGCTTACGTTAATGGTACTCTCCGAAATTATTTAATTGTCTCCCAAAAATATGCTCAAGGAGCTGCTGCTTTTGCTATAGGTATTGATATTAGTGACCGCAAGTATGCAGAAGCAGCAGTACGAGAAGCTGAAGAAAGATATCGTACTATCTTTGAAAATGCTGTTGAAGGAATTTTCCAAGCAACTCCAGATGGCTACTTTATAAGTGCTAATCCAGCATTAGCTCGAATTTATGGTTATGATTCTCCTGAACAAGTGATTGCCAATCTCATCTGTTTACAACATCAACTTTATGGTAATCCTGAACACCGGGATAAATTTATGCAAATTTTAAAGGATCAGGGTGCTGTAGTTAACTATGAATCACAAATTTATCGTCGAGATGGCAGTCTAATTTGGATCTCTGAAAATGCTAGAGCTGTGTGCGATCGAGATGGTCAATTAATTCGTTATGAAGGAACTGTCGAGGATATTACAGAACGGAAGGAAGCACAAGAAGCTTTACAAAGATCTAATCAGCAGTTAGAAAGCAAAGTTGAAGAACGCACTAAAGCTTTAAGGGAATCAAATCGTTTGCTAATGACGGAAATTTCAGAACGTCATCGTGTAGAGACTGCCTTACGAAAATCAGAAGCAGAATTACGAGTGTTGTTTGAAGCAATGACTGATGTAATTACTGTCTTCGATGCCAAAGGTAGATATGTCAAAATCTTATCTACTAATTCTCAGGTATTATATACTCCCATCAATGAATTGATTGGTAAAAGTGTTTATGAAGTTTTGCCTCCCCACCAAGCTAACCTATTTATGATTAATATTCAACGGGTGCTGAATACAAAGGAAACTGTTAATTTAGAATATAGTCTGCTCGTATCTAATAATCAACAGTACGATCCTAATCACCAAGAGTATAATTCTATATGGGGAATCTCATGTAAACTTCCTGATTACCAATCTCCCGGATCGGTTCCCCATCCATATTCTCCTATTCCTAAACCTGATGAGATTTGGTTTACTGCTAGCATTTCACCATTACCAGATAACTGTGTAATTTGGGTAGCGCGTAATATTACAGAACGCAAACGGGTGCTA
>NZ_JAAHGT010000360.1 GCF_010672385.1 Okeania sp. SIO2F4 | reverse complement strand
AGAGTTAGATAGAATCCGATTGAACAGTCGTCCGCAGCGACGAAGCGGAAGCAATCTCCGCGCACCCATTAGATTGCTTCCTTTCACGAGTTCCAGTCGCTGCGGACTGGGGTATAGTAATTATCTAAATCTGATATGACATCATATTATCAGTTATCAGTACCTCTAGTTTCAGTACCTTATTTCTTGGTCAAAAATTAATTTGAATCGGCAGCATCCCTGTATCTAACAATAGCACTCGCCCAATAATTATGCTTTCAGAATATTCTTTTTGCAGCGCATTCAAACAAGCACTCGCAGACTCAGCAGGAACTGTAGCAAGTAACCCACCAGAAGTTTGCGGGTCAAACAACAACGGATAAAGAGGATGCATCCTCGCCTGTTCCCGATTTTGAATTGATGCAGATAGTCGCAGATTTTCTGGATACAGAGAACTAAAAATACCTTGTGACAAAGTTTCAGCTACTCCTGGCAACACAGGAATAGGTTCCATATCTAATTCCACACTCACTTTTTGCCCTTTCACCATTTCCAACAAATGTCCGACTAATCCAAATCCAGTTACATCAGTACAAGCAGTCGCACCATACTCTAATAACAACTGGGCAGCATTCTGATTAGAAACCAACATCGATTTAATAGCACTTTCAATCCAACGTCCCCTTGCTTTGAGACGCATATCCGCAGCAAATAATGTTCCTGTTCCCAAAGGTTTCGTTAATATCAGCACATCTCCCGGTTGCATCCCTCTATTGTGCAATAGTTTTTCTGGTGATGCTAAACCATTAGAGGTGAGACCAAAAGCAAGCTCCTCTCCCTCTGTTGTATGACCCCCTATTAAAACAGCACCCGATTGATTCAAAACTTCCGTTGCTCCCAATAACAATTGATATAAACTATCCTCCTGTTTGGTCGGAGAAGCATACGGAATAGTAGCGATCGCTAACCCACTTTGAGGCATCGCTCCCATAGCAAACAAATCGCTCAAACAATGATTAGCTGTAATTTTTCCCAACAAATATGGGTCATCCACCAACCCCCGAAAATAATCTATCGTTTGCACCATTACCTTATCTGTTGGCACCCTAAGCACCGCAGCATCATCAGGCGTATCTATACCAATCAAAATATCATCCCTCTGTATTTTCTGTGGAATTTTGTGCAGCACATTCTCCAAAACCCTACTACCTACTTTTGCTCCACAACCAGCACAGTGCATCGGGGAATCTTGTCTTTTGCCTTCTATCTTCTGCTTTTTGCCTTCCATTTTAAGATTAGAGAACTTATCCATAAATTTCCGATCAATGCGGTCTTTCCAACGCCAGAGAAACTGATGAGGACCAACACCTATTCTGCCACGGGAAGCGATCGCCCGTTCGTCACCAGTGCCAATCAAAATCAGGAATTTTTTCTGAGGTATAAATGACTTGAGCGGTTTTCCTAGGAGAGCGCGTTGGAGATTTTCAAACAAAGGTTGTCCCTGTCGCACCGCAAACACACCAGCTTTGGGGCGAGAATGATTTACCATTGTTGCCACATCTCCTGCTGCAAAAACTTGGGAATGAGAAATTGATTGTAATTTCTCATTGACTAAAATAAAACCTCTCGCATCTGTTACTAAACCTGCTTGTTGTAACCAAGGTGCTGCAGATGCTTGAGTCACCCAAAACAGAATATCGCATTCTACTTCCAACCCTGAGTCACAACGAACAATTTTGGGAGTATAACATGAAGAATGGGGCGTTTCATTCATCCGTGCATCCGTGGCAAAATCACTGTGAGCTGCCACCTCCCCAACATTTTCCTCTAAATGCAATACCACAGCGCGACTTTTGAGAATTTTCTCAACTTCCTTTCCTACCCAACGATGACGCTCGGGTAATAATCTCGTTCCCCGCTGAAATAAATGCAATTCCAAATTATCAGTAGGTTGTTTAGCATTGTGATAAATCTGATGTAGATGACTTTGCACCGCGAAAGCTAACTCTACCCCCCCAGCACCACCTCCCACTATTCCGATACGCATTTTCTGTGTGGGAGATGCGGAAACCATTGTAGTTATTTGATGCCAATAGGTGAGAAATTTTGATATGGGTTTGACGGCAATAGCATATTCTATTGCCCCCGGTACAGTTAAACTAGCAGGAGTGCTACCAATATCAATGGAAAGTAAATCGAAATTTACGGGGGGGCGGTTAGCACAGAGTATCTGATTTTTCTCCAGGTCTAGACCTATAGCGCGGTCTACAAATATTCTAGCGCCAGCGAATTTAGCGAGGGGGCGCAGATCGATGTGACATTGGTCGAAGTTGTATAAACCTGCTACATATCCAGGTAACATTCCAGAGTAGGGAGTGTGATATACATCTGTGATGAGAGTTAGTCTGACTCCTGGTATGGGGTTCATGGCAAATTTTCGGATAGCGATCGCATGGCTATGACCGCCTCCTATTAGCACTAAGTCTGTTTCTGTTGGTATGGATGATTTCATATAATTAGGGAATAAAGAATAGGGAATAGTAGGGACGTTGCATAACAAAAATGCGTTTCATGTCGCATAGCGAAACGTCCCTACGGAGTAAAAATGTAGGTTGGGTTGTAGCTTGCTTCCGCGTAGCGGTACGACAGTGAAACTCAACACGCGTGTTATGATTTGGGTTTCGTTCCTCAACCCAACCTACGCCTGACTAAAGTCTTCTTCCTTACTTGTTATCGAATCTGAAACCAACCTTGCTAACTCCTCTGTTGCACCAAGAGGAGTAGTCAGATGAAACTTAATAGTAGGATATATTTGAGAGAGTCGATCTATCGTATCGGCGATCGCATCAGTAATACCGCCATTAAACAGAAAGTAAGGCAAAATACCAATTTCTTGATATCCCTGTTTAACTAATATCTCAACCCTAGACTTGAGGTCAGGAGCAACAGACCAATAAGCAGTACACACCAAAACTTGGCAACTACTAGCGAGGGACTGGGCTATTTTTTCCACAACTTCATTACCACCGGAGCGACGACTACCATGAGAAATAAGTACCCAAGCATCCGCATTCACAGAACTTATTTTGCTCGCTAGTAGATTTACTATTTTTGGATGGGAACCAATATAGGGGCACAAATTGATTTTAACAGGGGTATTAATTTCTAATTTATTTTCAAGCTTCAAGTTACTCTTTTGTTGCTGCAAAACCATCTCTGGAGAAGCATTCTCTCTTACCTTCTCTTGGAATAGCTTTATTTCTGCAGGGATATCTTCTCTGACATGAACTCCCGGTAAAAGGAATAAAGGTATTATTTGCATTTGAGTAATGTCGAGCGATCGTGTATATTCCCAAAAATCTTCTATTTGTTGGTGTAAAGGTTTCGGTCCAAGTTCTAAAACCCCTGTAGTAATCACAGGAAATTTTAGTATATTGTTATGCTTCCTAAAATATTTACTTAAAGGTATTTGTCCAGATAAAAGTTCAGCTAGTTTATTTAATTCTAGCTTTGGTCGCGGGTCACGACTACCATGAGATACTAAGAAATATGTTGATAAGTAGTTAGTCATAAATAAGTCCTTTAGAAAATGAATTTAATATTTTGAATACCTACAAATATTATGATACAGGTAATTTATCTGGAAAGTTTCTCTAAAGGATAGCACGTTATTTTAAGTCTATGAGATTTCACCGCCACCCCATCTCAAACAATAGAAGCAGGACTTACGCAGCAACACCATATCTAGTAGGGGCAATTCGCGAATTGCCCCTACAGCGCGAATTGCCCCTACAGATGGTGTCCGATTTGATATCTTGCGTAAGTCCTGATAAGTTTGCTTTCAGGTTTCGTTAGTGGTATGGTTTTTTAGAGCGATCGCCTAACCTTGCACCTGTTCTTGGAGTCTTATTAGGAAACGGGCAAACTTTGCTGCGTCGCTGTAGCTCTCTAGCATAGTATTAGATACTTTAAAAATTTCAGACCAGCTTAATGTTGAATAACTCGCATACTCAGCATTTGAATATGCTGCCCTTGATAGGATTTTGCGATCTGTTAGCAAGATGCCGTCTTTAGCATTGTGATTTCCGCTAGTATCTATTAAAGCCAGAATTTTTTCTCCCGGATCGAGATACCCATACATAGACATGGCATTGTAAAGCTTGTCCAGAGGAATCGCAGGGGCTAGATAGAGGTCTTCGTGTTCGTACTTTTTGGGCAAATTTTTTTGAATGAAATGAACCAAGGGATCGTCACTGGGTTCGGTTAACATATAAGCAAGAGATTCTAGCTCCTTCAAGATATCGCGTTTTGACTTTTTGCCTTTAAGAACTGACCAAACAGCAAAGCCACTAACAAGTGCAACCAAAGCTACACCGCCAGTCATAACGCTTAATCCACCCAGAGCGGAGATGGTAGCAGTAATCGCTGCTGCACCCGATAGAGAACCTGCGACACCCAAAGCACCAGCACCAGTCCAAACAGCAAGGGCTACAGTTGCACTGGTTAACACTCCTACTGTTCCTGCAATTCCCAAGTTTACATAGTCTTTTCCGTCCATTCGGGTTAGTAGAGCAACTGACAGCAGTCCGGCAGCACCAATTAAGGCAGCACCACCAGTTACTACCACCAAGCCACCCAACATTCCCAAGCCTCCGGCAGCAACAGATCCACCTCCTAAAGTAGCTAAAGTTGCAGTGGTAGCAGCACTGCCAGTTAAACTACTGATAGCAACACCAGTTCCCGCTTTTGCTCCCAATACGCTGATAACGCTTGTTGTTGTAGGCACTAATGCTGCTGCTGCCGATGCTACATCTGACCCTTTCTGTTCAGTAACTAGCCCGACAAGTGCAAAAGAAGCCCATTGGTAACTTGGAGGAATGTCAGCTTTGGCGATGAGCCATTTCATCAATTTAGCTGCTATAGGTTTTACATATTCAGCAAAGTCTTGTTCCTCTGCTTTTTCCTCTGCTTCACTCAAATCTCTGTGGAATGTAGCTACTGCATACTGGACAACTTCCGCCTCGGTTTGTTCGTTTGACTCGCCGTTAACAGCTAGACTGTAAGCCAGATTGTAGATATGTTTTTCCTTGTCCGTGAGTTTGTTGCTGCTCTCGATCGCTTCCTGAAGGGGGTCTTTTTGCGAGTCACCTTTTTCACCTAAAACCCTGGCTACTAAATAAAGCGTTTTGCAGGTTTCTGAAATATCAGAATTTTCTATAAATCCATCTAGGGATTCTAAGGTTTTTTCCTCTCCGTCAGAAATTTTCTCGCCATTGCGAACTTTCTCCCAAACCGATAAATAGTCATCCTCTTTTTGACCGTTTAGTTTTTCCTTAATCAACTGAACGATAATAACGTCCACGGTAACTGCCTTAGATTTAGCACTTGCCGTTAAGTAAAGTTGCTTTAGTTGTTCTGGAACATTAGAACCTGCAACAATAGCATTCAAATCTGTTAGTGCTGCAAAATCTGGAACTGGTTCGCCAGCGCGAACGTATTGGTAAGTTCCTTTGATAGACTTTTTCCTCTTTTTGGCTAACTTAGATTTTGCCAAGGTATCTGCGATCGCCTCTTCTATTCCTTTCAAACGAGAATTGTTACTGGCGATCGAATACCGTTGGCTAATGTCTTCATCTAGTTTGGAAGATTCCATTACATAATCCAGCAGGTCTAATGCCACTAAATCTCGAACAAACTTACCATTTTCCAAAGATTCGTAAATGGTATGGCAACGGTCTTTCGTCAGTTCCTTTTTGATGAAGTTAGCTTGATTTATTTCCTCGTTAATACTGTCAGCAGTTGTTCCATTGGTATCGTAAAGAGTATGACAAATTAGAGTCACGTCGTTTCCTTCAAGACCGACCCTTTTAACTGTCAACTTGGAATTTTCTCTCAGTCGTCTGGGAATCTCAACCTTAACAGTATCTCCCGATCGCAAAGTAACACTTTGACTTCCACCCCATCGAGCAGCTTCAACAGGCACGAAAATTTGATACTTTTCTTCAAAGTTACCATTTACCGTATTCGCACTAGCACTTTTAGTTGCTTCTGGTAATAGTTCCATCGCTGCTAAAGAGACAACGCTAACAGCCGATAGTTTCATAAAACGTCTGCGATTTAGCTGGGAAATATCCCCATCGCTCATTTCAGTATTAGACATAATTCCTCGAAATTTAGTTTTGAGACTGAATTTATCCTAATCCTAATTTAGCATCTGGTAGTTGTCGGAATTGCCAATCTAAACTATCCTTTTGAAATTAATTTTCAGACATAGTTTAATCAAGCAATTTTTTTAGTAAATAATATTTGGGAACAGGGAGCATGGAATAGGGAAAAAAACATATTCTCTAGTCAGAATGAATATCTTTGATGCCATTTCTTAGTTCATAACTTATCTTAATTATTTTCCTGAATTTTAAAAAACTTTCAGGCTCTACTTTTGACACTGATAACTGGAATGAAAGATACTTTAAAAAATTTAAAACTTGGTATTTTTAGCATTAGCAAATATGGTTTTTGCTTCTGGCGAACCGATAAAACGCCAATGCCAAGGTTCATAACTAATACCTTGAGAATTATTGGGAGGAAATGACATTTCAAAGCCGTATTCTTGGGCATGAATTTTTAACCATTGAAAAGCTGTTGTATTTTCAAATTCTGTAGTTAAATCTAAATTCGGAAATCGACCATCTCCTAAATCTACAGCATAACCTGTATGATGTTCGCTATATCCAGGAGGTGCATTAAATTTAGCTGCTTGTTGTTCAGAACCTAATTTTTTTACTTGAGTCTTCCATAATATTTGTTGTTGTTGAATAGTTCTAAATCCTGAAATTACAATTATCCAAATTCCTTCGGTTCTACCCGCATATATTAACTGCATTAATTTTTGAGCAGCTTCTCGATTAAGTTGTTCAAAACGTTGATATTCATCTTTACCGTAACTACCAACTATCATCAATTTTTCGAGATTAGTTTCTGCATAAGGAAAGTGTTGTAAAAATGGTTGGTTATTAGCTAATTCTCGAGTTGGAATTGATTCTATAGAGTCATTTTTGATAGGATTTGATTCTGGTGAAGTAATAACAGTCGGAGTAGAATCTCTAACCACATTGGCAGGAAAAAAATGTATAGCTGATAGACCAACTATTACAACTATTGCTGCCATAAGAGTTCCCATGATTAATAGCTGTAATTTACTCAACAATTGACGCAAAATTTTCATGGCGTTGCATAATCTAGATAATTATAAATATTCACCCCAAACACTACTTGACTTGTTCCCTAGCGTTGCATATTTGTGGGATGAATTCTAGCCTTGGATAAAAAATAAGTATGAAGTATTTAAAGATAAGATTTACCTGTTCCAAAAAGATTCATCTCTTGATTCAGCAACGCCTGAATCCTTACCTATTAGACATCTCCAATAATAAAAAATAAAATCAATTATCGTACAGAAATTATCCATTATTTCCCCCTCCATACCTATTCCCTATTTTCTGGAGAGGTCTAATGAGGTACAACTGACGATCGGGAATATTTTTTGTCTATTCCCTATTCCCTAAAACCATAAACATAAGTACCTCATAACAGCGGGAAGTGCTGTATTTAGGGAATAGCAGAAAATAAATTATCCCAATTTTTCTACTAATCCCGTTAACTGGTTACTCCCTACTCCCTTACTTTTTCAATTTCTTCCCTCCGACCGTAGGGGCGATTCGCGAATCGCCCCTACTCCCTTATTTTCATAGCTAATGGAATAATTTTTTATTTGGAAGTCTCTTAGAGAGTACGAGAGTTAGATATTTTCCATTTACCTTCTATGAATTTTAAATTATAAATAATCGTCAGAGTTTTAAAATCTGTTTCATTAGGATCAATTTTGCCATTGCGATACAAACTATATTCTTCAGTAATTCTAACTTTGACAGTAGCACTTTCATTATTAGCAAAAAATTGTTCTATTGAGTCAAGTCTTTGCACGCCATATTTATAGTAAGCATTATTATTTTTTAGCCAATTAATTGAACCATTTGCTCCTGCTATTTTTTCATAAAAATCTCCTGTGGTTAATTCGTTGGCAATTTGGCTATTGTATGGAGGAGAAAACATTTTTTCTTTTGCTTCTAACCAAGTTTTAATTAACTTGGCAACTTCCGTATCTGTGATATATTTGTCTGTTTTGCTGAGGGAAGGTTGAAGTTTTTGAGACTTGGTTGAAGTTTTGGGAATGGGTGATGGAGAAGTTACTTGATTTGGATTGGTATTTGTTGCTGAAGGGTCAACTTTTTCTGGGGATTTATCTGTATAATTTTCTGTTTTGCTGGGGGAGGGTTGAGGTTTTTGAGACTGGGTTGAAATTTTGGGAATGGGTGATGGAGAAGTTACTTGATTTGGATTGGTATTTGTTGTTGAAGGGTCAACTTCTTCTGGGAGTTTATCTTTAGAAATAGAATTAACTAAAACAATTCCAATCAGAATAAATCCACCAATTATGCTACCTGTAATTATTGCTTTTTGCCAGTCTCTCATCTGACTAGCACTTGGTTTAGGAGTGGGAAGAGAAGAAACTACAGGTTGAGAAGGGTGTAAAGCTTCTGGTGGGGGCAATGTGACTAGGGTTGGTGCTGGTGAGGGAGCTTCTGAGACAGGTAGAAGGATGGGAGGTGGTGGAGACGGTACTGTGGGCGTCATCGCAGTTGGGCCAAAATTTAGGGCGTGAAGCATTTCTCCAGCGGTGGAGTAGCGATCGCTTGGGTTAGGTTGAATAACTCTATTTAAAATTTCTGTGAGTTGGGGAGTTATATTTGTTGTGAAATTTTCCCAGGGCAAATTTGTTGGTAACTGACTGGGATTTTTTCGTGTTAATAAATATATTGCTGTTAATCCTAAACTATATAAATCGCTGGCATAAACTGGATGTCCTGCTGCTTGTTCTGGCGGCATAAATCCTGGAGTTCCTATTACTATAGAGCGAGAGGGATTGCCTTTTGAATTA
>NZ_JAAHGT010000036.1 GCF_010672385.1 Okeania sp. SIO2F4 | reverse complement strand
TTTTTTTATTGGGGTCTAATAAAATGGGAACCCAAGGATCTAATAAAGCTAATAAACTAACTTCTGCACCTTGCTGAAGTAACTGCTGTGCTATTTCAAAAGCAACAACTCCTCCAAAAGACCAGCCACCTATTTGATAGGGTCCTTGTGGTTGAAATTCTTGAATAGTTTTGATATAAAACTCAGCCATATCTTCAACATTAGTCAAGATTTTTTCCCCTTCAACAAACCCCTGCGCTTGTAAACCATAGAAAGGTTGATTATTACCTAAATAATTAGATAATTCCTGATAATAAAATACATGACCTCCAGCAGGATGTACGCAGAAAAATGGTTGTTTATTTCCCTGAGTTTGTAAGGGAACTAGAGAAGAAGAAGTAACTTGAGTTTCTCCACGAATTAAACTACCTAAATCTTCAATAGTAGGATTAGTCAATAAAGTAGATAAAGGTAATTGTTTGGCAAAGCGTTGCTGAATTTTTGCCATTAAATTAACTGCTAAGAGAGAATGACCTCCTAACTCAAAGAAATTATTTTTAATTCCGACTGGATTAATATTCAGAATTTCTGACCACATTTGTGCTAGTTCTTCTTCTATACTATCGCGCGGTGCAACAAAATTATCGCTCTGACTAAAACTAGAAATATCAGGTGCAGGTAAAGCGCGACGGTTAACTTTCCCACTGGGAGTTAAGGGTAGTTCCGACAACACCACAAAAGCGGAGGGAATCATATATTCTGCCAATTTTTCCTTCAGATATTGTTTTAATTGAGGTACGACATCTTGAGTGGTTTCAGTTTCGGGTACAACATACGCGACTAAACGTTTGTTACCAGGTTGGTCTTCCCTAGCTAATACTACCGTTTCTTTGACTGCGGGATGTTGACTGAGAGTAGTTTCAATTTCTCCAATTTCAATGCGGAAACCCCTAATTTTAACTTGGTTATCAATGCGACCTAAAAATTCGATGTTGCCATCAAACAGATAGCGAGCTAAATCTCCAGTTTTGTATAGGGAAATATTATCCCCCCTAACCCCCCTTTGTAAGGGGGGAACTTCATCTGGTCTCCCCCTTTCCAAGGGAGACCGAAGGGGGATTTCTTCTGGTGTGTGTGTTTCCAACTGGGAAATATTATCCCCCCTAACCCCCCTTTGTAAGGGGGGAAGTTCATTTGCTCTCCCCCTTTCCAAGGGTGACCGAAGGGGGATTTCTTCTGGTCTCCCCTTTCCTAAGGGTGACGGAAGGGGGATTTCAATAAATCTTTCCGCAGTTATGTTTGGACGGTTAAGATAACCGTTAGCAAGACCGACTCCACCAATATAAAGTTCTCCGGGAACGCTGATGGGAACTGGTTCTAAATTTCTATCCAAAATATAAAGTTGATTGTTAGCAATAGGACGACCAATAGGCGGTAATTTCTGCCAATTTTTAGCAGCACCTTCTAGAGTATAAGCAGAAACAACATGACTTTCTGAAGGTCCGTATTGGTTTTGCAATTTACAGTTGGGAAGTCGGTTCATCATTACCACTAGGTCTGGAGTCACCTGCAACTGTTCTCCTGCTGTGATAATTTCTCGCAGTGGAGGTAAAACTTGACATTGATCAGCAACTGTTGCTAACTGCTGTAATGCTACAAAGGGCAGAAATATTCTTTCTATCTGAGTCTCAACCATAAATTTCATCAGAGCAAAACTATCGCGTCTGACTTCTTGAGAAACTAAGACCAGAGTACCTCCTGAATACCAGGTTGCAAAAAATTCTTGGAAGGATACGTCAAAACTAATGGGAGAAAATTGTAATGTTCTCGCACCTTCACCTACATTTGCTTCTTCTCGCTGCCACATAATCAAGTTAACCAAAGCGCGTTGACTCATGGCAACTCCCTTGGGTTTACCTGTGGAACCAGAAGTGTAGATGATGTAACCTAGATTTTCTGGGGTGACTCCACTGCTAAAATTTGCTGTAGAAAATTCGGCGATCGCTTCCCAGTCTCTATCTAAACAAACAATCTGTGCTTGATGTTCTGGCAATGATGTCAATAATGATTCCTGAGTCAGCAAGACTGACAGTTGTGAATCAGAAATCATATAAGCTAAACGTTCTGAGGGGTAGTTGGGATCTAATGGTACATAAGCTGCTCCCGCTTTCAGAATTCCTAATAATCCCACAACCATTTCTAGGGAACGTTCGACACAAATTGCTACTAAACTTTCAGGTTTAACTCCTAATTTTTGCAAATAGTGGGCGAGTTGATTTGCTTGACTATTTAATTCTGAATAAGTCAGTTTTTCTTCACCAAAAATTACTGCTATTGCATCTGGTGTTTTCTCAACTTGACTCTCAAATAACTGATAAATACATATGTCTTGAGGATAATCTTTTTTTGTCTCATTCCAGGCCACCAAAATTTGCTGTTTTTCTGCCTCATTCAGGATTGATAATTTATCCACTGGTGTCTCATAATTTTCTACAACTGCTGTTAGTAAATTCTGGAAATGTTCGGCAATTTGAGCAACAGTTTGAGCCTCTAATACATCACTATTATATTTAAACTCAGCCAACAGAGATTCCGGTAATTCTGTTATTTCTAAACTCAGTTCAAAGTCTACTTTTTGTTCTAGCAGTTCAAAGTATTCTAATTCTAGTTCTTTTGCCTTGAATAATTTCTGAAATTTCTGATAACCAAAAGCCACCTGACAGATTGGATAATGACTCAAATCAGCAGATTTTAATTGTTTCACAAGTAGAGCATAAGGATAATCTCGATAATTCTCAGTTTCAAATATTGTCTTACTAACTTGAGTTAAAAAATCTGTAAACTTAATATTCTCTGAAACTGAATTTCTGACAACTGTAATATTAGTAAAATTGCCGACTACTCCTGCAAATGATGGTTGATTTTCTCGATTTTGTAATAAACCAACCAGAATATCTTCCTCTCCCGTGTAGCGGTAAAGCAGAACTTTAAATACTGCTAATATTATCTCCTCCTGTTTTACTTCTAAGGTTTTTGCTAGTTGTTGAATTTTTTGATTTAATTCAGAGTTGATAGTTGATGTTACAGCAGTACCATTATAAGTTCTCATACTCGGACGAGAAAAATTTGTTGGTAATTCTAGGATAGGTAAATTATCCCCTAACTTTTCCTGCCAATAATCACCAATTTCTTTTCCTGCCAAACTGTTGAGAAATTCTAACTCTCGATCTATATAATCCGTATAAGTCGAATTTAGTGGGAGTAAATTTGAACTAATATCATTAATCTTTGACTCGTAAATAGTTACAAACTCATCCACTAATATTGATAGAGAGTAGCGATCGCCTGCTATTTGATGCAGAGTCAACAATAAAATATTTTCTGTTGCCGAAATACTAAATAAACAAGCCCGAAATACTCCACCAGTTTCCAGATTAAAAGCAAGCTTTACTCGCTCCGATAATTGTTCATTTAATTCGGCATTATTCCAGGATGAAGCATCTATTTCTTCCCAATCAATCTCCACATTTTCCCGAATTTCCGAAATAATATTTCCATCTTGTTCAGAATATAAACTCCGGAGAATAGAATGACGTTCAATTAATATTTGTAGTGTATTTTTAACAGTTGGAATATCTACAAAAGATGTCATCCTAATTGCTATAGATATTTTATCCGCCAAACCCGTTGGGTTGAACTTATACAGAAACCAATTTGCTTGCTGTATGTGAGAAGAAAGCGATCTTAGATTAGACATAACTTTATTGATGTTGTTTGAAATAACAAATCGGTGTATAAATTAATCTGTGCCAGATAACAAGAAATCCTGCGGTATCATCACTACTACATCTCTTGCAAAAGTGATAAAAAAATGGGTAGTTCTACATAGTAATGGCGAATTTGTTTTAGGACTTAGGCAGAAACCTGGTTTATTGAGGAAATTTTGTGATTTGAACAACAATCATTAGAGTAATAAACCCGGTTTCTTGTTTGGGAGCACAAATCATGTGTTTGTTGTTTTTTTGATAGTATTTTCAACTTTTGTACCAGTTTAAAAAAATAATGTTACGAATAGTAAGGGCGATAAAAATACTTTACAGCAAATGTCTCTTTGACGAAAAAGATAATTTATGACCTAAAAAATGGTATTGACACCATTCCCATGCGACTCCTGACTCCTGACTCCTAAAAAGTCCCCCAAGCATTTGTAAAAAACATTTATCAAACTGGTATTACATGGATTCCTAATTAAATCTCAAAAGTTAGCATTTTAGGCAAGAGTTGGGCAAAAAAATTACTCCCGTAGGGACTTGCATGCAACGTCCCTATCCACTTCCCCTACTCCTTAAACCCTAAACATTAACGTACTTAAACGTAGAACTCCCAGCAACACGAGTCCGTTTAGCCGCCACATTCCACAACTCTAAAACCACATCCTCCAAACTTTGCCCATCAGCTTGAAGCATCCGCGAAATCATGCTAATTTTTCCAAAAGTCCAAAATAAACCTGCTTCCAGCAAATAGGGTTCATTGGTTTCAGCGTGTACCCGAAAATCATACAAAGAATAATCGCGACAACCCAATGCAATATGAGCCGTTTTAGCTGCATTCGCTACTTTCTCAAATAACTCTGGGGTAACATTCGCCGGACAAACTACCTTAGCTACAGGTTTCTCAGGTTGCTTTCTAGGAGTGCCGTCAGATTGGAGATCGTACTTATCATGTAGAGTTCTAATAGGATGTTCTTTGGTGACTAAATATTCTATCATTGATGGCACCCACAACTTACCTCCCCTCTCAACCACACCAACACGCAGTTCTCTTCCTGGAATGTAATCTTCCACCAACAAGGTATTGTCAAGTTCAAACCCAACCCGCAATGCTTCTGCTATTTCAGCTTCATCCCACACCAATGTCACACCCAAAGAATTATCTTCCGAAGTCGGTTTCACTATAAAGGGAGGCTTCATTGTTAAAGTATCTCCCTGCCGTAGTTGCTGCGCTTTAGCCACTCGCACTCCAGATGCTGACACAACGTTGCGTGTGTGAGCTTTATTAGTTGCTAGTGCCGTACAATGGGATGCAGATCCTACTACAGGTATACCGAGCAGATCCTCAAAAAAAGCTCGGAAACTTGTCATACCAGGAAAACAGAACATATAGGGAACTACAACATCAATTTGAGGCAGTCGCGGAATCATATCCTGAAGTGACATTTTGTCTGACAATGAATCTAAAGACGTTCCCAACTGCCAAAACCCATCAGGATTTACCACTGCATAATAACTGCTAACACCGACTGGTTGCACTACTTCTTTGGCATAAATTATTGATAGGTTGTAATAGAAGTTGGAAACACGGGAACCTGCCAGGTGCAATACCCGCAATGTAGGCATTGTGTCTATTGTGTCTGGGGACGACTGTTGATTTTGATTAATTATTTCTGATTTCATCACTAATTCATTGTTCAGGACTTACGCAAATTCTTAGACAATACGCTATCCATAGAGGGCGATTCGCGAATCGCCCCTACTAGATCGGTTTTGGGTAAGTCCAGTTGTTTATGGTTTGACTATAGCAGGGAATAGTTGAGGTTGAAAACCCCTAAAATCTTAATTTTGACTTTTGACTTTTAACTTTTCACTACCTCTGAGTTTAGAGCAGACTTACTAGAGATTGCCAAATACATTCCCAATAAAATTATTAAGAAGCTTACCAAAGTCGATAGGTTAAGATTTTCCGAGAAAATTACCCAACCTTCAATCGCACTAATAGCTGGAATAAATAATGCAACTAAGCTAGTAAACCCAGCAGATAATTTTTTCAAACAATAAGCCCAAAGTCCTACTCCTAGCATTTGACCACAAATAGCTTGAGCAATAACTGGAAGCCAACCAGTTAAGGAGCTGGGAAAAAATTGATTCTCTGTAATTAGAACTACAGGTAAGAGCAATAAGGCACTGGTTGTTGAAGACCAAGTCATAATTGTAACTGGGTTGAAGTGAGTGCGAAGTTTCTGAACGATGAGTGGGTGTATGCCAAAAAATATTGCTGAGAGTAATGCTGCTAAATCTCCTAATAGTTGTTCGCTAATTTTGAATGAGAAAAGGTCATTTATATCTAACAAGGCAGAACCACAGATCGCCACAAACATACCCAGTAGAAATCGGCGATTAAAGGTCTGACTCAAAGCTAACCATGCTCCTAAGACAGTAAACATAGGCACTAAATTATGCATAATGCTAGAGTGAGCAATGCTTGTCTGAGTTAAAGACCAAGACCAGAAGATCAAACCAATAGATAAAAGAACCCCATCTGCTATCAGTAGCTTGACTGCTTTCGCTAGATGGGGTTCCTTTGGTTCAATTTGAGTTTCATTTTTTCGTTTTCGGCGACGTACAGTTAGTAATTGGCTCACTAACCCAAAGGCAATAGCCGCAATCCAAAAACGATTAAATATTGTAGCATTTGGACCAAGTTCATATTCGCTTAAACGGATGAAAATTGGTGTTAAAGATAAACAAACCATGCTACCAAATAATGCAGCTAAGGAGTCTATCGGTAATAGTGATAAATGGTTGAATTGTAATACTTTAGCTTGAGCGTTCATCTTTTTCCCGATTTATAAAATTGACAAAGTAGTAGTATGGTTAGGACTTACGCAGCACAAGGTATTTCCGTCCCTATCGACCGATAGGGAAGCAATCTCAAATCGCAGTTTTTTGTACCTTATGCGTAAGTCCTGATGGTTTTATTCTTTACTCAAATTTTTCGGCTTAATCAGAAAATTACTAATTCCATAAACAATAAAGCCTGCTACCATACCGGGAAAGACTTCATAAGTAGCACTTGATAGGTTAAGTCCTAACTTCCAGATAATAGAAACAATTATACCAATGATCATCATTGTTATTGCTACTGGCACACTTACAGGTTTTTGCCATACCCGCAATACCAATAACGGACCTAAACCGCAAGCTAAAACTGACCATGAGAAAATTACTAAAGCAAATACACTATTGTCTCCTGCTAGAGCGATCGTTAACACAATAGCGGTAACAACCAGGGTAGCAATTTTAGCATTTCTATAAGACTGAGCTGCACTGGGAACTAAGTCTTGACTGAGTGCAGCAGAACATGATAAAATTTGAGAATCTGCTGTCGAAATAGCTGCTGAAAATAGTCCTGCTAACATCAATCCTACCAGAACTGCTGGCAATAATTCTATAGATAAATTCGGTAATGCTAACTCTGGGTCACTAGATGTCATTAAGTCAGGTAACAAAACTCTTGCAGTTAATCCTATACCAAAAGCTGTAGCAGAATTCATTTGACCACAGACAAACTTTATGTTACGAGCTAAGGCTACATTATCTGCGGAGTCAATTGCCATTCCTCTAACTAATATATGAGGTTGACCGACAGCACCAAACCCTGCTACCACCCATCCTAAAAAGTAAGGAAAAAATCCCCAAGGTAAATTAGCAGGTATCCAATTTGTGAGGGTGGGGTCAATAGCATGCAGCTCAACCCAAAGTTCTTCAAATCCTCCACAAGCAATTAAACTTACTATAAACAAAACCCATAAAGATCCTATCATTAAAACTGCCTGCACGGAGTCAGTCCAGATAGAAGCACGGATACCTCCTGAAAAACAGTAGGCAACCACAATTACAGCTCCAATAATAATCCCTAGTTGATAGTTCCAACCGAATATTGCATTTAGTCCTTTGCTTGCTGCCACCAGTTGAGCGGAGGCATAAGTACCGAGAAATGCTATGATAATTAATGCTGAAATTATTGTAATCAAACGCCCTTGATTTTTTTGCCCCAGATTTTCTTGACCTAAGAATGAGGAAACTGTATCTGAGTCTGTTTGCTGAGAAACTAACCTCAATCTTTTGAATATTAACCACCAAGCAATATAGTCTCCTATTGCCCAAGCAACGGGTATCCAAACTGAAGCAAATCCAACTTTGTAGGTAAAACCAATCACACCAATAAAGAGATACCCACTCTGACCTGTTGCCATCGCTGATAGTGCTGTCAACCAGGGATTGACATTTCTACTGGCGAGTAAGTAATCTGTTGTCGTGTTTTGTTTTTGGGTTGCGGAGTAAATACCTACTACTGTAAATGACAGTAAAAAGGCAATAAATGTTATCGCAATCCAAATTTGTTTTTCCATAAAAATAGTTTTTTAATGGATAATTAATTAATTAATAATTAATAATTAGGATTTCCTGAATAAAGTCTTTTGGTAAGATTAGGATTCAGGAAAAATGGGAATTATAGAGGAGGTAGGAGTCAGCGTTGTCCCTTAAAATCCCCCCCCTTGTCTGCACAAAATCCTAACTTTTTGAGCTTTTTATACCAAAAAGCTTGCACTTTTTAAGGGCTTTAGCTAGCAATAGTTATTCTAAGTACTTTGCACTGTCTAGTTAATAATTAATTATTAATCTACAGAGGTTTAAAGACTATCCTTTTCAATGAATAATTAATAATTAGAGATAGTGTTCATTATAAATTATCCATTATTCATTATCAATTATTTAATCTCCTCCTAATTCTACCAGTTTTCCAATATTAAAATCAATTCTCATCCACCCCTTGAACTTTTGCAGATTACCTAATAAAAGTAAAGGAATTTGCCAATGGTGAACCATCAAAAATGGTAAGGGGTCATTGACTTGAAAAATACCATCTGTTCCTTGATTAATTCTTTTAATCCAAGCTTGGAATTGCTCTAATGACCTAATACCTGTCAGTCTCCATAATTCATGGTAAGTCCAATAAGTAGGTTGACTATTTGGCAGTGGTAATATTGGGGTTTCATTTTCATTTTGACTATCTTTTAAATAAGCATCTGCTACCCCTGGATGGTCGTGAAATGTAGTAATAGCTGAGTGAGTTCTAGGGTTACATTCTATGGGAAAAACTCGACCATCTTCTGTCTGAATAAAATCAAAGGAAATTTGCCCAGTAATATTTAATTCTCTGACAAATTTTTCTACCCAATCATAAATTTGAGGATTATTAACATGGTCATAATTGACTTGAAATTCTGATGATTCACAACAGCAATACAATCTAATTTTCCCTTTTCTGACAGTGCTATGGGTACAATATTCTTTGCCTTTAACAAACTCTTGCATAATCCAGGGTTTCTCTTCACTAATAGGCAAACTATTGACAAATTTTTCCATTGCTGGCTGAGAATCTATCGGCAATTTTGTCATATCTAAACGACGTACTGAGTCGTAGGGAATGCTTTTAAGAATATATTTACTCCCATCAGCAGCAAAGTCAAAATTGAGAATTTGTTCTGGATTTGTAATTAAAAATGATTTAGGTACAGATAAACCAAAACTTTTAGCTTTTTCGATAAATGTAAATTTATTATCTAACATTTGAGTAATCTCTGCATCAAAATGTAAGACTTCACAATATTTAGATAAAAGTGGTTTTGCTAAAGATTCATAGTAGCTTCCTGCCGGACTAGATACGGGAATAAATACATCTATATTTTCTTTTTTGACAATCTCTAATAATCCCTGACAATAACCATCCCAATCTTTTTGGGGATTGGGTACAGTGTAGAAACCTGCAACGGCGTTAGAAAATCTATTTCCTGATAACCAATATTTATTTGTTTCTAATAAAAAAGCTTTGTGACCTGCTGCATGAAATGAACGGGCAAGTTGCAAAGATTTTGTCATTTTTGCACCCGTGATTAAGATATTTTTCGGATTTTCTGCTACTACTTTTTGGGTAAATGGTAGACTTATAAAATTCCCGATCATTGCAGGTATTACCTTCAATAAATTGAATGGTAAAAGAATGAATAATAACGCAAGAGTTCCGAGATTTTGGAACAGTGCATAAGCACGTCCTTGAACAAATAATATTACTGCCATGTTATTAAATTTAAGAAAGAATGTATAGCGCTACACGCAAGTCAAAAGTCAGTAGGGGCGAATTGCCATTCGCCCATACAAAAGTTAAAAGTAATCTCACAAAAGAGTTTTCGGTGCCAAAATGCTCCACCAAGGAGACTTATACCATGTTCCCCCTCCGGGGGAGCTACGAATTGCCGATGATTAGTTATAATAAAATTTTTGTTTGTAGTTTTGCTCTAGCCCTTTAAATACTTGTCTTAGGGATCTTTGCCCAACTACGAGCCTAATTATAACTGTTCTACCGAACATGATATTACCAATGTCCGCATAATAAAAAAGCAAGAAAGTGTTGATGTTTTGAGAGGATAAATTTAACTTAAGACCCTGGTATAATACCATTTCACGGAAGTTCAAAGTCAAAAGTTATTCACTAATATTTTATAGGCTCAGAACTTTAAACCTACAGTAATTTCAGGAAATTATTTCACATCTAAAGTTTGAAACTATTTGTGACATCTTTACAGCGAATTCGTCTAAGTATTAGTTTTTCTTTAGAGGGTTATTCTTTTCATCGACTAGAATAACTTGGGGACGATGTAGAAGTGCTTCTTCTGGGGTCATTTGTGCATAAGCAATAACTATTATCTCGTCGCCGACGTTATTCATCCGGGCAGCAGGACCATTGAGGCACACAATACGACTACCCCATTCCCCAGCAATAGTATAGGTTTCTAGGCGCGAGCCATTGTTAACGTTGACTACTTGTACTTTTTCATAAGCCAAAATGTTGGCAGTTTTTAGTAGTTCTTCGTCAATAGTAATTGAACCCTCGTAGTATAATTCTGCTTCAGTGACTGTAAGTCGATGCAGTTTGCTCTTAAAAATAGTTAGTAGCATCTGGTAATAGTTATTTATATTCGGTAACACTTATGATGTTACCGAATATTCAGGAAATTATACTGCTACAGGTTAGGAAAAAGGTAACATACACGTTAAGCTTCTACCAATTTCCTAGGAGTTAATAATATCTTCCTTAAATAGTAACTACTTTCGCCTAATAATAGTTACCCCATCTCGTAAAGGCAGTAAAACTTTTTCTACTCTGGGGTCTTTTGTTACAAAACTATTAAATTGAGCGATCGCTTCTCCATTAGGAGTACGTTTTTCTGGTGGGAGATAAGGTTCCCCTTGCAATAAGGTATTATCAATACAAATAAATCCATTTGCTGCTAACAAATTTGTATCCAAGAGCAATTTAAAATATTCTATATACTCTTTTTTATCAGCATCAATAAATACCAAATCAAAAGTTTCTCCTGCATCTGCCAATTTCCTCATGGTTTCTAAAGCTGGTGCAACTTCCACTGATATTTTACTTCCATCTGGAGATTTGTCAAAACAAGCTCTGGCAAAGTCAGCTACATATTGATCCACTTCACAGGCAACCATCCGCCCATCTTCTGGCAATGCTTCTGCCATTGCCAACGCTGAATACCCAGTAAACATTCCTATTTCCAGAATACGTTTTGCCCCAGTCATATAGACAAACATTTTTAAAGTTTGCCCCTCAATATGCCCAGATAACATTTCCTGTTCTAGCTGACGTACAGTCTCGCTATTGGAAAATCTTAAATTCCACGGTTCTTGGCGAGTCTTTTCTGCTAATGCTGCCAAAGCGGTTGATTCTTGAGTAGTATTTTCCTCTATATAGGGGTCAATACCTGCTCCTAATTGATAAGCTTGTTTAATAGCGTTAGCTAGTTCCGATGGTATTTCTGTAGTTTCTGCCATCTTGACAATTGTTTCAAGTTGTTCTACTAAAATACCTAATGGTGTAACTGGTCTGGCGGTTTCTGTTTTCACAACGGTTGTCATTTCAGTTATCAGTATCTACTACATCTTATAATAAACCGGGTTTATGGGAAAAAGATATCAGTGTAATAGGGTATTTCATATAAACCCGATTTGTCGGCACAAGTGCTGTAATTTAGTTACGGCAAGAATTTAACTTCTGAATTCAGAACTCTAAATTCTAAATTCTACTACTCTAGACCTAGGTCGCTTAAATACATTTCTTCTCCTTTACCTTCACTAGGTAAAGAAGCACAAAAATTCTTATGTTCCTCAACAGCAGATGCTAATAAGTCTGGAGGTACTTCACCAGCAAAAGCACAAGAACCAATACCTGCAGGTAGAGGTGCCCACAACCCACTACTACCACGCTTGCGACGCATATTTTTTTGACCTTTAAGCATTAACTCTGTATCCTCAATAATAGGATGGTAAACAGACAAACCTATAGAAGTACACAATGCAACTATGCGATCGCGCTCATCTTTCTTAATCCAACCCATCTCTAATGCTAAAGTAGCTCCAAATGCCATACCAATACCTACAGCATGACCGTGCATCAGTTTTGCTGCTGGTTCAAAACGAGGACTCCATGTGTGACCATAAGCGTGAGGTCTGTCTTGATAGGTCTCGAACATATTTGTTCCTTCATGCTTCATGTAGGAATACAAAGCACGATAAATCACCTCATCAGCTATTTTTTCTAACTCCTCATCTGCATCAATATTAGCAAAATGAGTATCCACTAAACGCTTACCGTATTTTTCCATCAATTCAAATAATACTGGATCGTCGGTAACTGCCATTTTAATGATTTCTGCCATCCCGTTGCGAATATGACCTTTTGCCAAAGTACCGAATAAAGTACGGTCTACAATAGTTAGCACAGGAGGGTGGTAAGCACCAATACTATTCTTAAATAGATTACCATTTGTACAGGTACGAGGAGATGGTCCAGCATCAATAGCTGCAACAATTGAACTTCCAATCATTACATAAGGTGTCCGTCGGTGCTGCAAACTACAAGCTAAACCAGCAACATCGCTTAGTACACCACCTCCAATTATCAAAACAGGTTCGTTACGGGATACATCACAACCATCTTTACCCAAGAATGCCAATATTTTATGGACTGTCTCTGGAGTTTTGTCTGACTCCCAAGCACGACAAACAAGAACTTCTAGAGGAATCTCATTCTGCTCAAAGTAATTTTGCAGTTGTTCTCCGTAGAGTTCATCTACTGTCTTATCGACAACTGCTACACAGCGACCACGAGTTTTGTAGATTTCAGCTAAAGCAGGGTTAGATGGGTTTAAAATTCCACTTACTAATCTTACTTCTGACTGGAGGGTAAATGTTGCATTAATCTGGAATGAGCGACCATCCTCTACTGCTCTAATTTCTCCACGACCATCATACCACTCTGAGGTGCGATATTTTTCTGCATGATCGCGCCGAATACTGGGGTCAAATGTGAAGTCTGCTTTGTTGACTTCTTCAATGACTGGTACAGGAGTTGATATTGCGTTACTCATGATTGTATTTAGGTAATTGTTTGCTTTGAAGTGTTGTCTATGTTCTCGCACAACAGATGTTTGCTTTTACACTTGAAGTCTGTGTAACAGCTTAATTTAAAACCTTATTACTAAGGTTAAGGTAACCCAAAGGGTTTGTCATTTCTTTGAAGTAGTTTCTAGGAAGTATTCAATTATAGGCTGATTATTTTTATTGCTACTGTATACCTGACTGTATACCTGAGTAGTGCTATCAGATTCTCAACATAGATAGCTTACCACATTTTTATTAATTTTTGTCAGGAAGCAATTATCTTTAGAAGGAATATTTTCTGATTTCTGCAAATATTAACATTAGATCAGTTTTATCCACAGCAAGCTTAACAATTTTTCTAAGATAGAAAATTGCGGAATGCAATTGCTTTTTTCTTCACACCTAAACTTACTTAAGTTTCCTGGTTTTTGATACTACAACTGAACTAATGGTATTATTGGTTTTCGCTTATTATTTTAGTTCTCCAAACTTCTATAGTGGAAAGTTGCTCTTCTTCTTTCTCGTCTAGCTTCCACTTTAGACTACAACCGTGATTCACGTTTTGATCTGGATTTAACGGTTCCTTGATAGTTATGGTGTTTAGCATAGTTGTCAAATCCTTTATTAATGACTAAATAACTTACTTGGGAGTTTTAATTGTACCAACGTGAATTTTTTTGCATGAGCATTCTTAGTTAGTTTCTAGAGACTTAGCTATTGCTTATGGTTAAAGGCAGACTAAACAAGCAGTATAAAGTCCTTACCTGATGGAGGCTGTCGGAACTTCTTGCCTATTTTCAGAGGTGCTACGCTTTTAAGATCCTGTAGCAAAACAAGTTTAGCTGGCAATAGTCAAGTCATGGACTTGAAATCTTGATTTTTAGTCTTGTCTGTTAGTTTAACCCTAATTCTAGATCATTTGACTTAACATTAAATTAATATTTATTAAGATTTAGCAATTATATATAACTTTGATTAATCTTTTATATAAATATTATCTCGATCTGATACAATTAAACTTCTGGTTAATTATCATCATTGAAATATTATTATATACTTCTCCAACTTTGACATTAGATGTGTTTGATAACCTCCAATTAACCTTAGATATTTTGAGAGTAAATTATATGAGCATAAAAGGTCATAATTAGAATTAATTTTTGTTATAGCAATAGCTGAATTAAATGGAGAGAAATTAACTATTAAGTCGGTAGAAAAAGTTAAAAGTAAAATAAATCTAGGAAGTAAATTTTCCCAAACATAGACTGAATTATGACTTGCTTTTCCTGACTCATGCTAATTGAAAATTAACTTTATTTATGACCATAAAATCAGGTCTCAAGTCTCCCCTTTAAAGGGGATAAAAAGCGGTCGTAAGGCAAGCGCACAACTACGTTTTTCATGTCGCTATGCGTTAACGCGCGTTGTGCGAAGCAAAACGGCGGCTCGCCGACTTGAATTGCGGAGCTTGGAGTAGGATGGGATGGAGAGGTTTCCCTCTGAATGCAGAGCCGCTCCGAAGTGCGCCATATCCAATCGACTAAGAGAAAAGAAAATTCTGTGTTTCCAGACTACCTATTCCAGGAGGTACTGTTAACTATTTTGCTGCGCAAATATGTCGCGCAGCATTCTGTAAAGAAAAAGCATAGTTCTGAGCTAGGAGGTTTTTCATATGGGTAACAAACTGTTAACGAAGTTACTCTGGTAGGAGGCTAAAAGTTTCAACAATTAATAATTAATAATTAATAATTAATAATTACCTCTTCTTAGAAACGGATAGGATTGACTAAAAGGATTTTTTTTCTTCTCTTGGTTGATTGGAGGCCAGCGAGGAGACCTCGCCATCCCATCCTTCGGAATGCTCCGCAAACAACCGCTGTCTTGGTCGATTGGATATGCCGAGGAGACCTCGGCATCCCTCGACCGCTTTTTTCTCCATGAATGGAGAGGCTTTATACCTTAATTTTTCGGTAATATCATGTCCGGATAATTAGTGATGAAAAAAGCTATCCTTTGGCTTCAAAAGCATATCTTCCTATTGTCTCTGCTCCCCTGTTATGGTACTCCCCTATTATTTTAATAACATCATATAAGTTGATATTTATGTATACAGCATTCTCATATTAATGAGATATAGTATTTTTTCTTTTCCCTTTGCCTAAAGTTCAAAACTTGTGTATTTCGCCAATTTGAGAAAAGCAATATAATTGCAACTGATTCTGATAGTATAAGAGGTTGTAATATTATCTCCGGATAAGAGCGCGATAAAAACACTTCTTTTGATACATTATTTTCTCTTGACTCCTGAGTTGTGTCTCCTGAGGACTCCCTAATTATTTATAACTGTTCATCCGGAAATGATATAAGTTATAGCTCTGACTCAATAACAGTCATTACTATATATTGCCAAGAATAGCTTTTGATGAAAATATGGCGAATCAAGAATATCTAGCCTTACTTAATCGTGGTGTAATTGTATGGAATGAATGGAGAAATAAAAATCTACATTTACAACCAGACTTTACTGATGCTAACTTGAGAGGTTTTAATCTAGAAGGTGTTAATTTTGAAGGGGTAAATTTAACAGGGGCTAATCTATCTTTAGCTCAATTGGTTAATGCTAATTGTAGAGATGCTATTTTGACTTCAGCTCAACTGATTAATACTAATCTAACTGCTATTAATCTTCAGGGTGCTAATTTAATAAATACTAATTTGATTTCTGCAGATCTAAGAAATGCTAACTTAATTGAAGCTGATTTAGTTAATGCTAATTTAATTGGAACTGATTTACAAAATTCTAATTGTCGATATGTTGATGGAACTTCAGCTAACCTGAGTAGAAGCAACTTAGCCAATGCAGATTTAATGGAAGCTAACTTCAGTTATGCTAATTTTAACCATGCTAATCTTTATGATACCGAATTAATTGGGGCATATTTTTACAAGACTAATTTAGATCAAGCAAATCTGATTAAAGCTCATCTGAGTGGGATTTATTTATCAAATGCTTCTTTAAGAGAAGCAAACCTTTATAGAGCAGATTTGAGATTTGCTGAACTCAAAAAAGTTGATTTGCAAAATGCAAATTTGCAGGAATCTTATTGCCGAGGTATTAACCTCAGTCAAGCTATTTTAATTAGAGCAGATTTGAGGGGAGCAAATTTAAGAGGAGCAGATTTAAGAAGAGCTAATCTTACTGATGCTTTGATTGATAATATTAACCTTGTAGATGCTAATCTTCAGAAAACAATTATGCCTGATAGCAAAGTTCATGACAATTATTAACTTTATTAGTATTATTCACTAGGACCTTCTAGTATTTCTTGTACCTCAGTATTAGTTTTACCTAAAATTCTGGCTATGGGTGCTACTAAATTTTCCTCTATTGCTTTACCAGCATAAATATCCTTAAGTTGTTCAGGAGAGACTTTGTGAATATCACAGAATTTAATAAACTCATGGCCACTAACCTGTAGTTGTTCTTGCCTTTCCCGTAGTAGGAGAGCGATCGCTCTTGGTCCATATTTAGGTCGTTCCGCTAGAGCTATATATTTCTGCATTAAGTCATTGACTCTGCTTCTTTTACCTCCTACCCGTCGCAGCAAATCTAGACAAGCTAACCTTAGAGCTTTGCGTAGTCTTTCCTGCTCATTCATAACTTCGAGCATTTCCTCAGCATATTCGGGTTTACAAATGCCTACTAATTCTCCATCATTTAAAATTGGCACATAGAAACCCATTCCACATTCCCAAGGTAATTCTTCTTTAGTAGTCATGTCTAAGCCTCCCGCTTTTCTTTAACTTGCTAGAATTAGAATAATCTACTGTGTTAATATTCGCTAATATCTATTTTAGAAAAAAAAACGAGAACTCTGTCCTCGCTTTTTGATTCGGCATTATTTTAGTCTAGATGAATAATTCCGATACCATAAAATCAAGCTAATGTCAACTAAACTGACATAGGAGTAGAACTAGATGCTGCCAACTCCTGCAAACGCTCTTGTTGGTCTTGGGTAATGCAAGCTTGAATCACATTTTCTATATCTCCCTCTAGAAGTGGTGCAAGAGAAAAGTTGTGATTCAAACGATGATCTGTCACCCGATTGTCCTTATAGTTATAAGTACGAATTTTTTCAGAACGGGAACCAGTACCTACTTGCGATCGCCTCATAGAACTTACTTCTGCTTGTTGCTCCTGTAGCTTAATCTCATAAAGTTTAGCCCGCAAAATCTGCATTGCTCGTTCTCTGTTTTGTAGTTGACTCCGCTCCTGGGTACAAAAAATTCTAATTCCGGTAGGTTTATGAAACAAGTCTACAGCAGTTTCAACCTTATTCACATTTTGTCCACCAGCTCCACCAGAACGAGCAGTTGACAATTCAATATCTTTCTGATCTATTTCAACTTCTACATCATCCACTTCTGGCATAATGGCCACTGTTGCCGTTGAAGTATGTACCCTTCCACCTGCTTCTGTCACTGGAACTCTTTGCACCCGATGAACTCCTGCTTCAAACTTTAGCTTACTGTAAACCTGCTCCCCTTTAATTTCTAAAATTGCTTCTTTAAAACCACCCATATCTGCTAAAGACTCACTCAGTAAACTTACCTTCCAGTTTTGAGTCTCTGAGTAGCGGGAGTACATTCTCACCAGATCCCCTGCCCAAATACTAGCTTCATCTCCTCCAGTACCAGCTCTAATCTCCAACATAATATTCTTATCATCGTTGGGGTCTCGTGGCAGTAGAGCAATTTTCATCTGAGTTTCCAGAGATTCTAATTTAGCTTCCAACTCCTCGACTTCCAACTTAGCCATCTCTTGCATTTCTAGGTCGCCACCAGCTTCTTTCAATATTTCCTTAGCATCAGCTAATTCTTCTTGAGCATTTTTCCACTCTTGATAAGTATTTACCACTTCTTCCAGGGAAGAGCGTGATTTAGCTATTTTTTGGAACTCGCTGGGGTCTTTAGCAATATCTGGATCGGCCAAACGTAGAGTCAACTCATTATAGGTTTGCTCTACAGATTTTAATTTATCTAATAAATATGTTTCAGCCATTGTCAGTTGTCCTTTGTCTAAATATTAGTGTTTTATTTGTAAGAGATTTTATTTGATATCTTAATGTTAATTGTTGCCTGTAATATTTGACAGACAACTAATTAAGGACAATTGACATTCTAGCTATTTCTTCTTACCTTTTTTAGATTTAGATTTAGAAGATGATTTAGTAGATGGAGAGGCACCACCCTCTTTTTTGCTATACTTACGCATAAATCTTTCAACTCTTCCTTCAGTATCAATAATTTTCTGAGTACCTGTAAAGAAGGGATGATTTCCCGACCAAACATCAACATGAATTTCAGGTTGTGTAGAACCAATTGTCATTACAACTTCACCGTTACAATAAACTTTGGCTTCTGGATACCATTCAGGATGAATACCAGCTTTAGGCATTTTCTTTACTCTACTTAATTACAAATATTTTCTTTTCTCTTTGCTGTATTAACTTAACTCTACTAAGTTGCTAAACTTCCTCTTGCGTAGAATTTAATTAATCAACAGGTTAAATTCTAATAATTTACAGTTCTTTTTATTCTATCAAATTATTTGCCAATTATTGCTGGTTATTCTGTAATAATTGGCAAATTAACCTTTTCTTTTCAAAGATAGTAGCCCCCAGGACAGTTGGGACACTCTCAAACTATCAAATTTAGTCACAGCAGGAATTTAACTTCTGACTTCTGACTTCTGACTTCTGACTTCTTCCATATCACCGTTTGGAGTATTGAGATGCTTTACGAGCTTTGCGTAAACCATACTTTTTCCGTTCCTTAGCACGGGGATCGCGAGTCAAATATCCTTCCATCTTCAGAGGTTTGCGATTTTCTGGGTCTAACTGACACAAAGCTCTAGCCACACCTAATCTAATGGACTCAGCTTGTCCTGTTAGTCCACCTCCTGTTGCTTTAACTAGAATGTCATATTCATTTTCCAAACCTAAAGTTTCTAGAGGAGCTTTCGCAGATGATAAGTAATTATAATTATATTGCAGGTAAAGTTCACCTTCTTTACCATTAATAATCAATTTGCCTGTACCTGGAATTAAACGTACTGATGCGACTGAAGACTTACGACGACCAGTACCCCAGTACATAGCACGGCCACTTTCTGTTGCTTCCATTATTTTTCTCCTCCTGGAATAGTTTGAATACTTAATGTTTCAGGTTTTTGAGCTTCGTGAGGGTGTTCAGGTCCTGGATAAACTTTTAATTTGTTGTGAAGTTTTCTGCCTAGAGAATTTTTAGGTAGCATTCCGTAAACTGCCTCCTCAATAATTCTTTGAGGCAAACGAGCTTGCAACTTAGAAAAAACTTCTGTTTTCATACCACCTGGTCTTCCCGAATGGCGACGATAAAGTTTCTGACTACTTTTCTTACCAGTTACAGTTACTTTTTCTGCATTAACAACAATTACAAAGTCTCCTGTATCCATATGAGGAGTATAAGTAGGCTTATTTTTACCCCTAATAATCATGGCAATAGCAGTTGCCAATCTCCCTAGACGCTGACCTTCAGCATCAATAACATACCATTTTTTGCCTTCCACATCCTGTGGTGGCAAGTAAGTTTTATTCATAGTTTTCTTAGTTAATTATTGTGTTTGAATTGTTTATATTTGTCTTGACAAAGTACAAACGAAAACCTGATATATTCAGAGGAAATATGTTTTCATAATTTCTCAAAAAAGAGCTGAATGCTGACCGCTGATACCTAAATGCTTAACATTGATTGATAATTTACCTAATTCAATTAATAAAGGAGAAATTTAGGCATATTATCATACCAAACTTCTTGAGGAAAAGGAAATTCTGGATAACCAACCCGCAATAAACAAAGACCACTAGCTGGAGCTGAATGCTTCACAAACTCCCTTCTTTGATTAACCCAAATATCTGTAAAACTTTCGAGCGATCGCTCTTTTTGACCCACTTGAATAAGCAACCCGACCAATAATCGCATCATTCCATACAGAAACCCACTTGCTTGAACCTCTATATGAATAAATGAACCCTCCCTTTGACAATTTACATCTTGCACATCTACCCAAGAATGGGGACGAGAAGAGCCAGCTCTTTGAAAAGCAGCCAAATGATGACGGCCAATTAAAGGATTCAAAGCTGCTTGAATCAATACTGGGTCTAAAGATGCTTGATAGTAATGCCAAACAAAAGGCATTACAAACAAATTAGGCCGTTTATCTGTATAGATAGTGTAGCGATAACGTCGCCAAATCGCGGTAAACCGTGAATGCCAACTAGATTCTACTCTTGCCGACCCTCTAATCAAGATATCATTATTCAATCGTGAATTCAGAATAGTAGCCCATTTCTCAGCAGGAATTGGCCCTGAAACATCAAAATGAGCTACTTGAGCTGCTGCATGAACTCCTGCATCTGTTCTACCCGCCCCATGTAAAGTCACAGGTTTGTTAATCACAGAAGAGATAGTATTTTCAATTTCTTCTTGTACAGTTCGTTGATTTGGCTGTCTTTGCCAGCCATGAAAATGAGTACCTTGATATTGAATTACAAGAGCAACGCGCTGAACTAAAGGTCGGTTATTAGCCATGGGAGATTTGTAGTTTTAAAAGCTTAAAAGTCAATATTTATCAACATCAATTTTTGACTTTTATCTAGTAAAATACTAACTTTTTCTAATTAATTTCCCACTACTTTTTACCAATGGATAATTGATAATTAATTAATTCGGCTTTATTGCCTCTCTTAAATAATTGATAATTAATAATTAATCAATTCGGTTTGCGTTCCGCAAAATTTGACCTTTGTCATGCTTCGCATTCATGTCACCCAGGATTTTCCTAACGGAATTCTCCGCAAACATATCGGTGACAGCCGAAAACAAAAATAATTATCCATTATTCATTATCCATTATCAATTAATGAACATCAACCTTAAATCAGTTCAATAATTGCCATTTCTGCATTATCTCCACGACGGCTAACAGTTCTCAAAACACGAGTATAACCTCCATTGCGAGAACCATATCTTTCTTGTGCGCCCTCAAATAAAGAGTGAACTAGCTGTTTGTCAAAAATATAGCCTAGAGCACGTCGGCGAGCAGCCAACGATCCATCCTTAGCCAAGGAAATCATTCTTTCGGCTTCTGACTGTACAGCTTTAGCACGGGTTTTTGTGGTAGTAATTCGACCATGACGAATTAATTCGGTGGTAAGCGAGCGCAACAGAGCGCGACGCTGATCTGTTGGCTTACCTAACTTGGGAACACGACGAGTGTGACGCATAACTAATTTGATGATTTAGAATATTTTAGCTGGTGTTTACTATTAGTTTTTCCCCTACTTTTACTAGCAGTTTAACAAACTTAATTGTTCACTTTTGAAAGTAATAGCTTTTCCGATTATTGCAGTTTTTTCTCCTTTTTTGATTGATTTTTTCCTTAGAAAAAAACTGGGTTTTAATCAGTTTTTTTCTCTCTAAGTTGCTTTAGCAACTTTTTCTTGGGGTAGAGTTATTCCCAAGCGTTTTTGTAAAGCTTCTATCACTTCTTCAGCAGATTTTTGACCAAAGTTTTTGATTTCTAACAAATCTTCTTGACTATAATCAAGTAGGTCTGCAACTGAGTTAATTTGAGCTCTTTTTAGACAGTTATAAGCCCGAACCGATAGTTGTAATTCCTCTATAGGAATCTGACTTGTTGGGTCTGTCGGTTCTCCTGATGGAGCATCTGCCATATTGGTGATATCTTTAAGTGGTTCAAACAAACCCATTAAGATACTAGCAGCATGACTCAAGGCATCTTGAGGTGTATAACTGCCATTAGTCCAAATATCCATAATTAGCCTGTCTTGTTGTAAAGAACCACCTATAAGGGCATCCTCAACGGTATAGTTAACTTTACGAACTGGCATAAAAATGGCATCTATTTGCAGAAAATCTAGAGCACTTACATCATCACGAGTACGATCTACTGCTCTATAACCAGTTCCTTTTTCAATTCTAAACTCCATCTCCAGAATTGCCCCTGGGGATAGAGTAGCTATATATTGACTCCGATCGATTACTTCAACCTCCGAAGGTACATCAAATCGATCGGCAGTTACTGTTGCAGGTCCTTCCATCCGCAACCTACCAATTTGAGGTTGGTTGGAATGGCTTTTGAGGACAACCTCTTTCATATTCAGCAGGATTTCTAGAACATCTTCTCTTACCCCCTTAATTGTGGCAAATTCATGATTAACTCCAGCTATCCTCACTGATGTAACGGCTGTTCCTTCTAAGTTAGATAGTAAAACCCGCCTCAGTGCATTTCCTACTGTTGTACCTTGACCACGTGAGAGTGGTTCTATAATAAATTTTCCATACTGACTCCGATCTTTGTCAGTTCTAGACTCTACACACTCGTAATGAAATTGCGCCACGGAGTAACCTCCCTTTTCCATTTAACCCCAGAGTTAATATTTGATTAGACTCTACGCCGTTTTGGTGGACGGCAGCCATTGTGAGGAATTGGGGTAATATCTCGAATCAAAGTTATTTCTAGACCCGCCCCCTGTAAAGCCCTAATTGCGGTTTCTCTTCCTGCTCCTGGACCACTTACCATTACTTGAACCTGACGCATTCCTTGATCGTTGGCTCGGCGTGCTGCGCTTTCTGCTGCTGTCTGTGCGGCAAAGGGAGTTCCTTTTTTCGCCCCTTTGAAACCACTCGAACCTGCTGATGCCCAAGAAATTACTTCACCATTTAGGTCAGCAATAGTTACAATTGTATTATTGAAGGTAGACTGGATGTAAGCTACCCCATTGGGCACATTCTTTTTTTGCTTTTTTGGACCTGTTTTTTTGCCTGGTTGTCGTGCCATATCTCTCTGTATGAGTGGGATATCAAGTTAATAATGTACTTTTATAACAACAAGTAGACTAAGTTCTAATCTCATAAGATTTTCTTTCAGTATTCTCAAACCTATATTTGTTAGAGCCTTAATGATTAGAAATACTTTTATTGGTGTTACATCAAACAATTTGCTAGTTATTAAATGTTCTATATTATAGTCTTAATACTAGCAGCAGCACCTCACAGTTAGAGTCAACTTGTTGATTTGTTGACATCCTCCCGACGCTGCACTTGCGTGACAGGGTGGGATTCTTATCCATCAATCAAACAGCCTAAGCTGCACTGAAAGACTCAAGGTGGGTTGACGAATCATTGGAATATGCTGACTTACAGCCAGTCTTACGCCTCCTCCTCGTCCGATAAATAATTGACCGTTGACCCTTCCCTCCGGGACGCTACGCGAACGGCGACAGTTTTCAAAACTGTTAGTTGAACTGGATTTTCTGCTACTATTGTCTTGAGTGTTTCAACCTTGGTTTTTGGTTGAGATACAACGTTCAAGATATTAACAGCTTTAACCTATTACTAACACGCTTAACATTATTATTATAGCATTGCTTGGCATTCCCTTATGACGCTTCCTTGCAGGAAAGCGCGGGGATAAGTGCCAACATTTTGATAAAATCAAGTAGGAATAAATTTTTCTTTCCTGAATAATAGCTATAACTAGAGTTTGTAAGTTTATAGAAAAATATTCATCTACAAACTTACTTTTTCAGGTGTTATCCGTATGGGCAATTACTCCTAATCCCTCTATTCCATCAGCATAAGCATTTGGAACTGCTTTTCGTATTGGTATTGTAACTAATGTCAATTATTCATCATCTTCGCTAATTGGCCTGTATGGATAGTATAAGCATTTATACTTAAGTAAGCTATATACAATTGAGACATAAGTATAATTCAATCAAATAACACTCATTATTAAAGGTGTGACTCAATTTTCCTCAGCCTTTGTTTAATTAGATAGATTGCTACTAATGATGCGAATCTTTTCTTAACTAATAGCTTCCCAAAATATACAAGTAAACTTCTACTTCTTGGCAGCTGCTTTCTTCTTACCAGCTACAGTTCGACGTACACCTCTACGAGTTCTTGCGTTGGTACGAGTGCGCTGTCCTCTAACTGGCAAACCCATTCTATGTCGGCGACCTCGATAAGTACCAATGTCCATCAACCGTTTGATGCTCATGGCTTCAAATCTTCTGAGGTCTCCTTCGATCTGATAGTTATTTTGGACTACAGAACGAAGTGCTGCTACATCCGCATCACTTAAATCTTTGACCCGAGTATCAGGATTTACACCTGTTTCAGCTAAAATGTCTTGGGACCGAGATAGTCCTATTCCATATATATATGTCAGACCAATTTCTATACGCTTATCGCGTGGGAGGTCTACCCCAGCAATTCGTGCCACTTTACTTTTTCTCCCTCAGCTTTAGATAGAATTTACATCAGCTTGATGAGTATGCACTACTATACTCTAATCTCTGTGTCCAAGTATGTCTAACCTTGACGTTGTTTATGTTTTGGGTTAACACATATCACCATTACTCGTCCTCGACGACGAATAACACGACACTTTTCACAAATTTTTTTGACAGATGCTCTAACTTTCATGCCTTTTTTGGCAACACTACAAATTTAATATTATATCATCTAGATATATTTTTAGCAACTAAATCTACCCTGGAGAAATTTGACAAAAATTTAAGTAGGTTTGATATTTTCTACTTTTTCCGAAGTCGATAGGTGATTCGGCCTTTTGTCAAATCGTAGGGTGTTAATTCTACTTTGACTCGATCGCCTGGTAGAATTTTGATGTAATTGCGACGGATTTTACCGGAAATATGGGCTAGTACATTAAACCCATTATCCAAATCTACCCTGAACATAGCATTAGGTAGGGATTCCGTCACTGTTCCCTCCATTTCTATGAGATCTTGTTTAGCCAACTTTTAAGAACCTCAACCCTGCAAGTAACCAATTTAGTTTGGGATTACCCTGTATGATTTCAAGTTATTCCCTTAACATATCTTATCAAAAGTTTTGAATTTTTAGAGGTTATTCAGCATTAGGGATAATATTTATACAAATATTTAGCTGGCTTATGTAACTTCAAAAATCTAATTTTAGGTATGATAAAGTATAATTTTTATACCTTCAAAATCTGATTCCAAGTTACTTCAGGTTAATTTATCAACTGCTTGTTTCAGAGAATTAGTTACAACATCAATAGAATTATTTCCATCTACAGTAATTAACTGTTGACGTGCTTGATAAAACTCAATCAAAGGTTGTGTTTGTTGATAATAAACTTGTAAACGATTCTTAATAGTTTCTTCGTTATCATCTTGACGACCCCTTGATAACAAACGAGCTACTAAAATATCATCTGGCACTTGTAAATTAATGACTTGAAAAGAATTGCTACTTTGAGCTTCTTCTCCTTGAGTCTCATTTTCATTTGTACTTATAGACAAAAGTTTTTTGACAAACTCCTCTGCCTGAGTTACAGTCCGGGGAAAGCCATCTAGAATCCAACCATTCTGAGCATCAGGGTTTTCGAGTCTTTTTTGAACCATATCAAGGATGAGTTGGTCGGGAACTAAATCTCCTTTATCCATATATTCTTTGGCTTGAATACCCAAAGGAGATTCTTGTGCTACATTAGTCCGCAAAATATCACCCGTAGAAATATGAGGAACTTGGTACAAATCTGCTATTAGAGATGCTTGTGTTCCTTTTCCTGCTCCTGGTGGACCCAAAAATACCAGTTTTACCACTATTGCTTCACCATTCCTTCGTATCTTTGGGAGATCACATAAGTTTGAATTTGTTTAGCTGTATCTATAGCTACACCTACTAGAATTAATAGAGAAGTAGCTCCTAATCCTCTAAATGTAGGTACACGGGTGGCACTTTCTACTGCAGTAGGAACTATTGCTACTAAACCCAGGAAAATAGCTCCAAGAAAGGTCAAACGATTCAAAACTTTCTCTATATACTCGCTAGTAGTTTTACCAGGGCGAATACCTGGAATACTTGCTCCCATTTTCTTCAGATTCTGCGACATATCAATTGGGTTCATGATTAGGGAAGCGTAGAAATAACTGAAGAATAAGATCAAAACAAAGTAAAATAAAGCGTACAGCCAAGGTGTGGGACCACTAGGACTTATAGCAGTAGCAATCTGAGATATAATAGGACTATTGGCAAACTGAGCTAAAGATACAGGTAATATCAAAACTGCTGAGGCAAAGATAATTGGCATTACCCCACCTTGATTCAATCGTAAAGGTAGATAGCTTTTTGTTTCCCTATATAACTTTCTACCTACTTGACGACGAGCTGACAGTATTGGTATCCTGCGACTTCCCTCTTGTACAAATACAATACCTACAATCATCACCAGGAACACCAGCAGTAAAATAATTGCCCGACCAACGATCGCCCGGTCTCCTCCTTCAAACAATTTAATAGTGTCCCCTAATGATTGAGGCAGTACAGCAACAATGTTCACAAAAATAAGTAAGGATGCGCCATTTCCAATACCTCTTTCTGTGATTAATTCTGATATCCACATCACAAACATTGAACCTGCGGTTATTGCCAAAATAGTTTTAGCAATAAATAGAGGTCCTGGATTAATTGCCACAGTTACCAGTTGCCCATTAATATTTACCGATGAGCTATTAAGATATATTGCTAAACCAAAGCTTTGTAAAACCGACCAACCCAATGCCACATAGCGAGTAATTTGAGAAATCTTTCGACGTCCTGCCTCACCTTCATTTTTCTGCAAGTTTTCTAAACTTGGCAGGGCTGCGGTCATCAATTGAATAATGATTGATGCGTTAATATAGGGTATAATTCCTAATGCAAAAATACCTAGTGCCGAAAAACCACCACCAGAAAAAAGGTCTAGAAATCCAGTTAAAGCCTGATCTCCAATCCTTGCTTCAAAAGCATTCCTATTTATTCCTGGTACTGGTAAGTAAACACCTAGGCGGACTA
>NZ_JAAHGT010000359.1 GCF_010672385.1 Okeania sp. SIO2F4 | reverse complement strand
TGTACCTTATTTTACTCAATTAGATAACGACAGGCATTATTTTGGAGCAGGAAGTCGCCAGGCAAATTTGACTTCTTGTGCTATGTTCTTAGCAGCTTTAAAGCCATGGTTAAGAGAAGAATCAAAGTAGATGTTTATCCTTGTTTGTTTATCCTTGTTTGTTGTTACTATCTAGTAGAGAAAGAATTTTGAAAGTTATAGTTAAGTAGAACCTAAATTCGTAAGTATTTGCTCATATCAGAGTTTCAACTAAGTTTACGAATCAGCTCTGAGTCTTTTTAACTACCTACTTACCAAACCGTTACGTTTACTAGAGATTAATTACAAACCAGAATAGACAAACAAGGATAGACATCTACCACAGATGAGATAGCAGCCAACAAATAGCTTATAGATACTAATGGTCTATAGTATCTTGATTAAAATTATAGTAAAGACATAAAATTTTTGTCAATGGTTCTTAGATTGTTTTTTTGGACTAACTTCATAGTCTATTGAAATTTAGCCTTAAATTAACCGACTAATAATTTTACTCACTAAGAAATTGAATGTATCAGAAAATATAAAAAAGGAAATAGGGAATAGGGAACACTTAATTGGGAACAGTGAAGTCTTATAAAGACACAACTATAATTTTCTATTTGTCGGCATAACTTGAGAAATCTGAATGCTGATAAACTAATCTGTCTAGCTTATTTCAATCCCTGGAATTATTCCCACTTTTATATAAATGTATTTCCATCATCTCTTAATACCTATTTGACAAACAGTCTCTAAGTGAGAAGCGATCGCTCATCAATATTTAATATCGTTGTCGCTTTGTAACTAAAAAAAATCCTCAAAACCGTTAATATGTAAAAATCATAGAAATTAATAGTATAAAACAGTCGTAATCCCAAATTTATGCATAGGCTGTTACATTCATTCTTTGTGATTTATTCCTACAGTTTAATACTTTATGGCTTGCATTCATTGTCACTCATTAAATTTTTTTTCTCCATTTTTTGTCTATTTATCTTTTCTTATTCCAGCGTTCCTTATCTCCTTTTACTTGTTATGTCACGCTCTGCAATATTTTATGAAAATGGTATAATTATTACTCTTTATAAGTTTGATATATTTTTTGTTTGTATTTATTTAGCGACAACTATAACAATCAAATTAACTAAATATAGAGCATAAAGAATTAGATTTTTACCGCTTGCTAAATCTTGAATTGCATAAGCTTTTTCACAATAAATTTTTGACAAAATTTTCAGAAAATCTCCTGTTTAAATTTAGCCTTAAGTTAACTGACTAATAATTTTACTCACTGAGTGAGTAGCGATCGCTCATCAACATCTAATAATCAATAATCAAATTAACTAGCTATCGGTGATTGAAAGTTAGTGGGACTTAAACAAAACAGAGTCATAAAATAGTCTCAAATATATATAGGCAGAGTGTTTCACGTCAAAAAGGTATAAATCCTTAACTGTCAAGGGTTTCAGCCATTTTTATAGCATCGACGTAATTCCCTTGTCTAGACTGAATTTCAGGCATTTTTTCGACCATAAAATGTTTAAGTACCATTAGATACTTACTGATACTTAATCACTGAATACCGAAAACTTTTACCAAGATATTTTTGACAAAATTTTCAGAGAATCTCCCACAATTAAATCTATATTAACTGCCGTTAATATAGGTACATGAACAAAAATGCACTTACTTTTTAAGCAACCTGCATCAAGATACTTTAAAACCGAATAATATAAATCCTCACAGACAAATTTTCCAGCATCATTACTAATCTCAGTTCCATCTAAACCAACCACTAACTTTGACAAATCAACAGAAGTTTTAATCACTTCCGATCCAGAATTTGCTTGAGATTCTATTGTAAGAGTTTCCCGTTTTTCTGCCATCCCACAACAAACAATTACATCAGGCTGAAATTTTTCGATTTGAGAAATCACAATTTCTGGAGCAACTTCTGAATCAACAGGCAACTTTCTGATAAAACTTAGAGAATAATCAGTTAATTCTTGAGCAGATATCACACCCAGTAAATCATCAGAAGAATTAGATTTATGTTCGGGTTTCCAAATATCAAACGATGTGAGTAAAAATTTGATTTTCATTCTTCAAATTCAGACCAAATAAAAAAAATATAAATCCTTTAAATCATACTAATATCATGTTCGGATGAACAGTTATAAATAATTAGGAAAAACTCAGAACTCAGAACTCAGAACTTAGGAGGGAGAACAAAAAGAAAAAATAAGGTATTATGAGGAAAAAGTTTTTGATCGCTAATTAAGCGAACATGATATAATTTTTTGACTATAATATACTAATTACCATCTCTAAGTTAGGTAAAAATTCGTTTGTTTTAGGGAGTAGGGAGTAGAGACTAGGGAATAAAAAATAAGAAAAATAACTGTACCTCAGTAACTTGAGAAACGCTATCGTAAAACTACCAAACACAAAACAAGGAAAATAAATTAATGTCAACTATTGCAGTCATAGATTACGATATGGGTAACTTGCACTCCGTTTGTAAAGGCTTAGAAAAAGCAGGAGCAACCCCAAAAATTACAGATTCAACCATAGAAATAGAACAAGCTGATGCAGTTATTTTACCAGGAGTAGGGTCTTTCGATCCAGCAGTACAACATTTAAGAACACGCAACTTAGAAACACCTATTAAACAAATTATTGCTTCCGGCAAACCATTTCTAGGTATATGTTTAGGCTTACAAATATTATTTGAAAGTAGCGAAGAAGGTCAAGAAGCAGGTTTAGGAATACTTGCTGGAAAAGTACGTCAGTTTAAATCTGAACCCAATCTGACAATTCCACAAATGGGTTGGAATCAACTACAATTTACTCAACCAAAACATTTATTGTGGAATGAAATAGGTTCTCAACCCTGGGTATATTTTGTTCATTCTTATTATGTTGACCCCACTGACTCTCAAGTTACAGCAGCAACGGTAACCCACGGTAATCAAACTGTCACCGCAGCAGTAGGAAAAGATAATTTAATGGCAGTGCAATTTCACCCAGAAAAATCTTCCACTATTGGGCTACAAATTTTGTCAAATTTTGTTAGTAAAGTGACCCCTGAAAATTGAGCTTTAACTAACTAAATAACTATTAACTTATCAACTAAGAGACATTTATATTTTATCTTTTTTTGCTTGTTCCTTGTTCCCTTTTTCAAATCTATCCTTCTCCTTTTATCCTATTATTTATATTGATCCAATAATTAAGGAAGCCTCACCCTTCTAGTAGGAATACCCGTCCGTTTTACGGCAGTTAGGATGTCAATATATCTCCCCATTCTCCTTATATTCCCTTTGATTAGCATGAATTTAAGAATATACGGTAATCGTCAACTAAAAACTTTACCAGGAATGGCAACTCGTCCAACTTTGGCCAAGGTGCGAGAAGCCGTATTTAATATTTGGCAAAATAATATAGATGGATGTCGATGGCTGGATATATGTGCTGGCGTGGGTTCCATGGGTGCAGAAGCTTTATGTAGAGGAGCATCCTTAGCGATCGCCATCGAACAATATGGCCCTGCTTGTACTACAATTCGCCAAAATTGGCAACTCGTGGCTACCTCATCCCAGCAATTTCATGTGTTGCGGGGAGATGTGTTGAAACGGTTAAAAGTGCTGGTAGGGCAGCAGTTTGATTTGATTTATTTTGACCCCCCCTATGCTAGTGACTTATATCAACCAGTATTAGAGGCGATCGCTCAATATCAACTTCTAGCACCAACCAGCGAGTTAGCAGTGGAACATAGTCCCGAAATATGGCCGATTAAATCAGTTCCCACCTTAGAAATTTGTCGGCAGAAAGTTTATGGCAATACAGCTTTAACTTTTTTTTGTTCCATCGAGGGCAGAAATATTCTAACGTGACATACTGCCACACTATACCCCAAGGTTAGTGTAAGCTCCCTCCCTTCCTAGTCCCCCTGTTGCATGACTCCAGGAAGCTCTAAGAAGGGAATGCTCTACCCCCGTGTATTTTATATTTCTGGCTGCGTTTTTATCGCCACACATTACAATGCCGCTCCAAAGGACAATAATGAATTCTGTCTGACAAATTTTTCAGGACTTTTTCACCACAATTAGAACAATCTTAGCTTGTGCCATTTGGATTCATAGCTATCGTTTTCTGTCCAGTATTTAAGTCCTACGGAGAACCTAACGATCAGGCTTTGATAGTAAGATTGGCTAATTAAATATTTAATTGGTTGCCCCGCTTATATTGTTGGTAGGCTGCAAAAAATAGTCCTGCCAATGTCACGAGAATCAGACCTAGTACGATTCCAGAAAGTAATGGTTCTACCACGAAGCCAACTCCTTTGATTGAAATTTTTGTTTGTTATTAATCAATACTACTATTTATTTTGAACCTAGGATTGACATCCTCTGGTGGCCTTAAGGCTAAGAGCGGATCGCTACTTCACCAATCTTTAAAAAAAAATCAAAAACATAAATAATAATATAGTAGATTAAAGTTTGGATTAAGCTTAGAGCATATTACAAGTTAATCTATTGAGGCTTAATTAATCTCTTGTGATTGTTCCCCCCAAAACTTTCTAGCCCATATATTTAAATCTTTAACTTTGCATAAAAATCTTCCCCTGAAAGAATTAAAACTGTTAAGATGTGTAAATTGATATTAAATTTTCTTGTAAATAATTGTTAAGATATTAAAGATTTTGAATAACCAACTTGCTGACACCAAAAAAGAAGTCCTACTACAGTGGATCAGCTTAGTTGGTCTGGCTGTTCTCTTGGTAATCCTATTTATAATCCTAGGAGTTAATCAGTTTCAGGTTTCTGATCCTTATATCAAAAACGTATTGTCCCTCCAGGGAGACCCAGTTAAAGGCCATGCGATTTTTCGGATGAATTGTGCAGGTTGTCATGAATGGCCTACAGATAGTCAGGTCGGGCCGAGTTTAGAAGGAATTTCCCAACATAAGTCGGACGTGGCAATTATTAATCAAATAGTTAGTGGCCAAACACCACCTATGCCCCAATTCCAGGCCAATGAGCAAGAAATGGCCGATTTATTAAGCTATTTAAAAGAAATATGATTTAAAAGTAAAAAAGGGTTGCAAAAATAGCTTTAGCTTTGCTATATTAAAAGACGTTGCCGGTGTAGCTCAGTTGGTAGAGCACTCGACTTGTAATCGAACGGTCAGGAGTTCGAGTCTCCTCACCGGCTTTTTATATTAATAACCTAGTGATATAGAGCTTTTGGGAGCTTCTAGTAAATAAATTTATCAAAACGTTGGTTGAAGACCCGCGCTCTCCCGTAGGGGAGCGTCGGGATGAAAACCAATCAATATTGTGGTTTTACAAATAATCTGTTAGAATGTAAATATCAAAAGTAAGCAGTAAAGTGAATGGTTGATGCATCGTACAAATTTAGATTTTACCTAACTCCTGAACAAGAAAATCTGTTGAGGAGAACTTTGGGTTGTGTACGCTTAGTCTACAACAAAGCGCGCTTCTGCAAGAACTCAAGCTTGGTATGAACACCAGGAACGAGTAGGTTACAAACAAACTTCAGCTATGCTTACCTTATGGAAAAAACAAGAAGATTTAGATTTTCTGAGAGAAGTAAGTAGTGTACCACTTCAGCAAGGCGGTAGTCCATTTACAAACCGCTTTCACCAACTTTTTTAGTGGACGGACTAAATATCCTAACTTCAAGAAAAAGCGCAACGGTGGTAGTGCTGAGTTTACGCTCATCAGCATTCAAGTCGAAAGATGGTCAAGTATATTTAGCGATCGGGTGCAGAACCATTACCTATCAGATGGAGTAGGCAGCTACCAGCCGGTTGTTTTCCCACTACAATTACTGTCAAACTCGATCCAAGTGGTAGATGGTCTGTATCTTTGAGAGTTAATGACACCAGAAATTTAAAACTTAAGCCGACTAAGAAACTTTTAGGTATTGACTTAGGCATCACCAGTCTTTTAACTACAAGTGATGGAGAAAAAGTTGCCAACCCAAAGAATCTTCAAAGGTTACATAAAAAACTGAGGTTAGCCCAGAAATCTCTAGATAGAAAACCCGACAAAAAGTCTAATAATTATCAAAAAGCTAGGCTTAAAGTAGCTAAGATACACGCAAAAATCAAAGATTCAAGACTTGAGATGACCCATAAACTGACAACCCAACGCTCTTAGAGAAAACCAAACGATAGTAGTTGAGGACTTGGCAGTAAAAAACATGGTCAAAAAGCGGTGCGACCCCGCGACGACGCCAGCTCGCTTGCGGAACGCGCACCAAGAGACCACAAAGCACGCAAGAGCCATATCAGATGCCAACTGGGGAGAATTGGTAAGGCAATTTGAATACAAAGCCGAATGGTATGGACGCAAGTTAGTCAAAATTGACCGATATTTTCCTAGTTCGCGCGCGTTGCTCTAAATGTGGTCATGTAGTAGAGAAATTACCTCTAAATATTAGAGAATGAGATTGTCCAGAGTGCGGTAGTCACCATGACCGAGATATCAATGCAAGTATAAATATTTTGGCTGCGGGACTCGCAGTGTCAGCGCCAGTCGCTCATGGGGGAGACCCCCTTTGGCGGCGCTGGCAAGTCTTTAGGAGCGCGCTTTTAGACCTGAAGGGAGTAAATCTCGCTTATGCTGGTGCATTGTTAGCGCAGCTCCTCTGCGCATAGGCAGCAGAAAGCCCCTACCAGCAATGCTAGGGAATCCCGCGCTGTCTCGCGTATAGCAGCGTCGGGAGGATGTCAACTCAAGTCATCAGAATTATCCAGATACTATACCCCCAACAACAGAACAGGACTTACGCAAAGACACTATATATAGCGTCTACTAATTTAGGCGATCGCTTGATTTAATAGAGCGATCGCTTCAAGATTTTTGCCATTGTTAAAGCAAGAGAAAAAAACACCTATAAAATAAAAATAGCCCTGAATTTTATTGTGGGCTTTTTCAGCTCTTGGAGCAGATAATCTGAGAGTAGTTCATGTTTGACTCTATAGATATTTTTTCCTATTTTCACTGCTAGTCTTTTTAAGAAATTCCAGACTAACATAGCACAAGCTATGTGATTTTTTTGAATTTGCCTCAGACGACATTGACAAAATTCGCTTGCGTGTTAATTGCTTAATTCTGGCGTGAAATTCTTCAATTTTCCATCTAGTTTGAGACTTCATATCTACAGCATAAATGCGAAGATTGAGCTAAGTCATTAGTTGCAATATATTCTGTCCTGTTGGTCGAAACAGTTGCCCGTATGGAGTTTGACTGTCTTGAGTGCATCTTACATTCTGAGGAGACCTCACCAATTAGCACTCGCTTTTTTATCTCTTGGAAACCCTTTGATTTTAATTATTTTACCTGATATTTTTTCGGATTTATTCCAACTTAACTCTCCTATATTTTTATATTTTTCTACACCACCAGTATCATCTACGCGCGCGATTTATTTTTAAGGGACAGTAAGAAATTTTTCCTAAATTATCTATCAATGCCATTAATCTTTGTGTGGCATACCAACTATCCATTAATACAGTCTTAAATGGTATTTTTTTCTGTGGTCAATCAGAAAAAATCATTTCTTCTACATGATCTATTTTACTTTTTTTATTAGTATCTGGGTCATAAATTCGATAATCAAGAGTGCCAAAATTATTCTATTTCTGGATTAAAATATATACAATTTACTATCCCTATACCACGAATTACTCTATGGTTATTACCACTATACTGTCGCCGAACCAACTCAATTTTATTACTATGTTCCTTATTAATAACTGTATCATCAAATATTAAATAACATAAGTGTATTAGTTACAATTTCCTGTTTAACATTTTTCCATAAATCCTGGTTATCAAAATTTTCTATTTTCAGATAACGATTTATCGTATCATGGCTAATGTTTTCTAGATGGTTTGCTAAATTTGTGATAGTATAATTTGTATGAGAACTAAGTAAATATTGACAGTAATCAATATAGTTGAAATTCATATTGTTAGCTCAAATTAATCATAATATAATTATATAATAAGTGCGACTTTTGGGATTAAATGTATTGACAATTAGCCATATCTACAATTATAAAAATAAACTATACTTTATATGAGTTATGATGATTTTCTGATTCAGGCGATCGCCTAAATTAGTAGACGCTATATATAGTGTCGTTGCGTAAGTCCTGAGAAAAAAGAAGTTGGAATAAAAGCTTTGTATTGAGAGGTATAAAAAAATGAAACTACTTCAGACTGTCATATCAGTCCTAGTTGCTAGTGTTACAGCGATCGCCCTACCCAATGTGACATTAGCGACAACTCTCAAATTTGATTTAGAGTTTACCACATCAAATCAGAATATTTGGGGTAAGGAAAAGGGCAATTTTAGTTGGGGTAGTGATAGTGGTTTGTTTGCAGTTGAGTGGAATGAGTCATTAGCAAAAAACTATTCTCTGATTCAAAATACTGGTTGTGCTAAGAAAGTTTGGGGTGTTTGTATTTGGCCACAAATTGAGCAATTAGATGTAGGTTTTAATGCTTTTACAGAAGGTAAATTAGGTTTACAAAATACTTTTAATTTAAACGGTGGTATTGTTGATGCTTTAATTCCGGTTGATTGATTTTTTGAGATTCCAGATACATCTGTAAAAGCATGAGAAATCTTGACAATTAGATCGGGTTTTTCTTTTGCCGATCATGCCAGTTTTTCGACAAAAGGTATTAATACTTCCTGTGATTTAGATTTAATATTTGATGTAGCTACAGGAGTAAATATTTAGCCTGTAAATCAACTATATTTGGGATTTGATATTGATGAAACAATTAATATAGTAAATCTAAGTAGGTCGGCGGGAAAATTTCTCACTATGTAACGAAAAGTTACATTAAAGTTCAAGAGTTAAATTTAATACGTTCTGTACTGTATTGTCCTCTTTCTCCCCTCCCTATCACTCCATCCATGACT
>NZ_JAAHGT010000358.1:3641-9017 GCF_010672385.1 Okeania sp. SIO2F4 | reverse complement strand
TGGAGACAATTTTATCTCGGATAGATGATGGGATTGATGATGGCTAAGAAAACAGAGATTAGATTAAGTTAAGTCAGTAGTTGTGCAAAATTAATTTTCTAGTTGAGAGAAGCAATAGGCAACATGGAATAGGGAACAGAAAGAAATAATTGATAATTTATTGATAAGATTGGAGATTTCTAATAGACATAGGCGTGATAATTAGAAATAAAATCAATTATAGTACAGAAATCATTAATTATTTCCCCCTACTCCCGTACGGGCGATTCGCTCTTCGCCCCTACTCCCTACTCCCTCTTTTCCACCAGAGGTCAAATAGTATAGAAATTATATCTGCTGGCCTTGGACAAACTGTCTTTTTTTTGAGAAAATTGGCGTTGCTGAAACACGGTATGAAACTACATTCGTAAGATAAGTTGAGGGAACTTCCTAAAACCTAAAAAGTGTCGCGAGGAAGTTAGCCAGCCCGTTTTAACGGCTGGTTGAATAACGACACGCGGGTAATAAAGCGAAGTAAAAATCTGGTATACTAGAGGAATAAGGAACAAGGTTTGTCGCCATGACAAGAGCGCACTTTGCGGTGAAATTCCGGTGGACACCTGTAAGGGGAATTAACTTCCTACGACGGCTGAAAGCAAGTAGGCAGCTAGAGCAGCGATTTATTGCCCCAACCAGTGCGAGTAAAACCACTCTTTTAGCTAACAAAAAAAAGTAAACTCACAGCTAGATTTTGATCTATGCCGAGGAGTTTAGGAGTCTGCCCTTCAGGCTTTAAGCAAATGTGGATTTATGAGGGGCTGCGTGCGGAATTTACTTCCGCACTTTAAAAGCCCCGTCCCATTTGCGGTGGATTTGCCACAGAATCCAGGGTGTTTCAACCCCTGGAGATGTCAATACCATTTACTGTTTAAAGAATCGCCAGGATTATCGAGGAAAAAATCTTCGGAAATCAGTTATTCAGTTATCAGGGATTAATTCATGGCTTTATAGATCGGGAAAAAGCAATTGAACAGGTATCAGCAAGTAATAACTATTTGACACATAATTGTCAGGGTTTTGTCTCCAAACCCTGACCTTGTTAGATTGGCTCTAAATTGATTTAGAAGTAAATAATTTAAAGTAGGCAGAAACTAAAAATTCTTTGATAGGAATTGCTACAAAAGTTAAAGGGTTAATTGTAACAATTATTGTTCTTACATCTGCTTTTGCTAATTTAATTATCTGTTTTGCTACCCAGTCAGCAGACATAATTCCTACTGGATTTAGATTACTTTTAAACGGACCTAATATTAATTTTCTAATTATACAAGGAGCGTCTAATCTGCGCAAGGTAACTAAATCTCCAAGGGTTCTTTTTGTGAGTTCATAAAGGGGACTAAATGCTGGATTAACTTCTGCTTCGGAGGTATTTACCCAGACTTCTTTACAGGCAATATCGGAATTTGTTCTGACTGTTTTGAGGAATATTTCTAACATTCGCCAGCTAGAAAATGTGTTTATTTCATAGGATTTAGCGATCGCTTCTGCTGTTTTTTCTCCATGTACGTTAATGCCGTGGTTTAAGACTAATATATCTACTTTTTCTAATAATTCTCCTAATTTATCCTCTTGACCTATTTGCCAAGTTATGGTATTAACTTCCAAGCTTTGACCGTCTATGTCTAAGGTAATGGTCTGGTCTTTGGATGTCAGAGCAATAACTTTTGCCCCTGCTTGATGAAGGTGTTGCAGGAGACTTTGACCTAAACTGCCAGAAGCTCCTGTGACGGCAATTGTTTTACCTTTGAGGGAAAGTGCTGTACCCATGAGTTTATCTACTAAGGTGAGGGTTCCGCAGAAATAGGCGTTTTGATTGTCGAAGTGGTGGCGCCAATGGTAGGGACGGTTTACGAGCCAGTTTCCGGGAAGCGTTAAAAATGCACCAGGAAGATGATTGATATCTGTAAGTTGGTCAGCATTGGGAATACCTGTGGCGCGGGCGATCGCTGGAAAGGAAAAAGTTAAGGTATAAACAACACCTGCCAGAGTTGCCCCTTGATAGGAAGGCATCCAGACAAAAAATGAAGCCCATAATAGCATACCAAAGGTTAACATTACCAGAGATTCTGGTATGTCGTGATACCAAGTAGCTTTTTGATAAATTTCTGTACTGACAGTAGTTAGGTCTGGACGGAAAACGCGATGGTGCCAAGCATGCCATTTATAGAGGGGCGACCAAATATGAGAAACTACATGATAAAGGTCTCGTATTAGTTCGGCAAAAAATACAGAACCGAGAATTAGAGAAATATTAATTATCCAAGGGTAAAATTGCATCAGTTATCAGTTATCAGTTATCAGTTATCAGTTATCAGTTTATAGCAGTTTTTAGGCTAATGAACCACATTAAAAAATGATAAACCTGTGGGGAGGTTTTGCTGCGCAACATGAAACGCATTTTTGTTATACAACGTCCCTACTTTGTTGTCTACTCAAAAGATAGTTCTTTTTTAATCATCTGGCAAAAGTCTATAAAATATTGAAAGGTTTTTAAGTGTTCTGGTTCTGATACAACTCTCTTTTTTAATTCATCTAAATAGGATTCATTTCTAGCTTTTCCTGGATTTTTTTTAGAATAATTAATTTTCTTAGCTTTAAATATTTCCTTGAGATATAAAAAGTGAAATTTTGCATGATTATAATTTTGACTATAATTACCCATTAATTCTGGGTCTTTGACAGATACATCATAATATTGTGCATAATCTGAGAGAGGTATTTCTAGAGGTTGTCTAGAGTCGAACAATTTTCTATTAGCTAATAGCCAAGTTTCGATACATCGGTTTTGAATAATGGAAATAGGCTTGACTTTTCCTAATTTTAAGCGTAGGTCGTTTTTGACAATAAACTCTTCAATTTCTTTTCTTTTGCTTGCGACTGTTTCTTCCTCAGCATCAAGACAAATTACCAGGTAATTATATTTGTCTGTTTCTTCCATTTTTTTAATGGCATCGGGAATATAGTCGTGAAGAATTGAAGGATAACCATTAGCGCGAACTAAACAGTAATTATTGTGATTAGCTTGATGATAAAGTTTAACTTTTGTTAGTTCTGGGAGAAGAGGTTTCAGCCAAGATGCATAAATTTTTTTCTCTGTACTTCTGCCTTCTAAAAGGAAATAAATATTCATTCTGCTTCTACTTCTTCGGGAGATTGTTCAAGGATGTTAATTAGGTCGATAAAACCTTGATGTCTAGATTGGGAAATTCCTAATTCTTCAGGTTGTTTAACTGTTACTGTATTGCCTTGGCGAGTGACAATTTTCCAATATTTATTTCCGATATTATTGATAATGTATGGATGATGACTGGTAATAATAAATTGTAGTCTAGGACTTTATAAGATTAAATCTGTGACACTATCAAGACAATTTACTCCTAAACTATTTTCAAATTCATCAATTAATATCACGCTCCCTTCTGGAGATAAATATAATTCGCTAATATACATTAATGTTTTGAGCATTCCTGAAGAAATATGTGGTGATAAAATCCAATTATACACTCCTTTTTATTTCAAGGATAAGGCTCTAGACTATTTGAAAATATCAGTTAATGATTCATAAATTTTGTCATTAAAATTTAATATAGATTCTATTTTAATATCTTCTACTGTCTCAAGTATTTCCATAAATATATCTTTGATTTTGTGAAAAGTTTCTGGTAGATATTGATAAACCAGAGATAACTTCCTAAAACTAGAAAGGCTGCTTTCTTGAATTTCACTGAAAGAACTATTTTGATAGTTTGCTAACATAGAAAGAGGTATGATCGGAATTTTTTCAGAATCTTCATCCCAATGTGTATCTATAATTTTATTAAACTCTTCCTTGACAGGTTTAATATCTTCTTCTTGATTTAGTAATTCGACTGTACTTTCAAATGCTGATAATTTCGGAATCTCACTACCTTTAAATATAATTTTTTCTGAGTCTCTTTTAATAATAACTTCCTCATTTTTAGAGATATTTTCATAAATAATTTTAAACTCAGACTGTTCCTCCGAATCATTTATTTTTATCCGAAACACTTCTACAGTTTCAAATTCTCCTTGCAAACGATATGATATATTATCTTTAGTTAGAAAAGTTATATTCCAGTAAACTCCATTTAATGAGTCACCATTAGCAATTCCTTTAAGACCCAAAATTGAACGAATTATTTGGGTTTTTCCCGCACCAGAAACACCAACCAATAAGTTAAGATTAGGCAAAAATTCAGTGGGTTTGAGATACCAAGATTGTGCGCGATCGCCAAATTCTAATTTGGCGATTTTCATTTTTCATCTATCTAAAATTATTCGAGAAATCATACCACGTTTAGATAATTTCTTGTTAATAAAGTGCCAAACTTGTAGGGTGTGTTATACCAATTGCCAAAAGTAATGCTATACTTCAGCTTTACTTCAGAAGTCAAATAGTTACCAAGATTAAAAGTCTGTTTTTGACAATTATTAGTCGGTTAGTATAAGTTTTTCCTACTTTTAACCTCTCCCCTCACCTCCCACACTTCCATACGGACGTTGCATAAGGGCGTCCCTACCCCACCCAATCATATATAGCATTCTTTTTGAGAAATAGTATTAGATGCCTAAAATTTAGACTATGAAAAGGATATAACAATCCGTCGTAACGCACCGTTTTAGGTGTGTCGGTTTACTACGTTTATTCAAACTTGACAAATATTTCCACAGTTTTATGACAAAAATTCAATTAGTTTGAAATACTAAGATTGTGTGCGATCGCCAAATTCTAATTTGGCGATTTTCATTTTTCATCTATCTAAAATTATTCGAGAAATCATACCACGTTTAGATAATTTCTTGTTAATAAAGTGCCAAACTTGTAGGGTGTGTTATACCAATTGCCAAAAGTAATGCTATACTTCAGCTTTACTTCAGAAGTCAAATAGTTACCAAGATTAAAAGTCTGTTTTTGACAATTATTAGTCGGTTAGTATAAGTTTTTCCTACTTTTAACCTCTCCCCTCACCTCCCACACTTCCATACGGACGTTGCATAAGGGCGTCCCTACCCCACCCAATCATATATAGCATTCTTTTTGAGAAATAGTATTAGATGCCTAAAATTTAGACTATGAAAAGGATATAACAATCCGTCGTAACGCACCGTTTTAGGTGTGTCGGTTTACTACGTTTATTCAAACTTGACAAATATTTCCACAGTTTTATGACAAAAATTCAATTAGTTTGAAATACTAAGATTGTGTGCGATCGCCAAATTCTAATTTGGCGATTTTCATTTTTCATCTATCTAAAATTATTCGAGAAATCATACCACGTTTAGATAATTTCTTGTTAATAAAGTGCCAAACTTGTA
>NZ_JAAHGT010000358.1:0-3541 GCF_010672385.1 Okeania sp. SIO2F4 | reverse complement strand
AAATACTAAGATTGTGTGCGATCGCCAAATTCTAATTTGGCGATTTTCATTTTTCATCTATCTAAAATTATTCGAGAAATCATACCACGTTTAGATAATTTCTTGTTAATAAAGTGCCAAACTTGTAAGGTGCGTATTTACGGCTAAAATTTAGAATGTGAAAAGGATATAACAATCCGTCGTAACGCACCATTTTAGGTGTGTCAGTTTGCTACATTTATTCAAATTTGACAAATATTTCCAGAGTTTTATGGCAAAAATTCAATAAGTTTCAAATACAAAAATTCGGAGCGATAGCCAAATTATAATTTTTGGATTTTGATTTATTACGTCTCTAAAATTATTCGAGAAATCATATCACGTCTAGATAATTTTTTGTTAATAAAGTTCCCAACTTGTAGAGTGCGTATTTACGGCTAAAATTTAGAATGTGAAAAGGATATAACAATCCGTCGTAACGCACCATTTTAGGTGTGTCAGTTTGCTACATTTATTCAAACTTGACAAATATTTCCAGAGTTTTATGGCAAAAATTCAATAAGTTTCAAATACAAAAATTCGGAGCGATCGACAAATTCCAATTTTTGGATTTTCATTTTTCATCTATCTAAAATTGTTCTAGAAATCATATCACATAATGTAGGTTGGGTAGAACGAAGTGAAACCCAACAAAAATAAACATCTCTAATAATTAATTATCCCGCATGAATAATCAATTTTTTCTCAGTAATACCTATTTTCTGGATATGTCTAATAAGTTGGGTTTCGTTCCTCAACCCAACCTACAATTATTCAAATTTTACTTTTAATTCGTATATCAGTATATCCGTGGCATAATCCCTGTGAGCCTATTCAAATTTGACAAATATTTCTACAGTTTTATTTGGATATAAATCTATATATCGGGCACGAATAGTAGAATTTGATTTGACTGGAATAAAGCTAGTCATACTGCCTAAAGAGAGTAAATCTCCTTTTTTTAATTCTTTTCCTTCAGCTTGCAAAGAATCTTTAATCCACAACACAACATTCAAGGGATTACCTAATAAACTACTACTATTTCCTGATGCTAATACTTTGCCATTTTCGTCTAACATTTCTATTCGTAAACTTTTCAAACGATTTTCCCATTCATCAGTATTAGCAACAGGAATAGGTTCACCTAAAATTCCTGTTCTTGCTCCAACATTAATTGCTAAAATAGCAGGACCATCTAATTTTACATCTTGACTATAAACTAAATCTCCCAATTCAATAAATGGGATAACAGCATCTAAATATTTCAAGGTTTCTCTAGGAGTTTTGGCATTATTAATTTCTGAACTTCCTACCCTCATAATTAAGTCGCCTTCTCCTATAGAACGACTGCCAAATTTAGCAGAAATAACACTACCATTTTCTAACAACATTTTTTCTAGTAAAGTACCGCGCAAAGGTTGAGAAGTATTAAAACGTTCTTGAGATTTTTGACTGGTTAATCCAGCTTTATAACCAACTACCTGACCGAGACTTTTACTAATTTCTGCCACAAACTGATTTTGAACTTTTTGTGCTTCGGGTAAAGTTAGATTTACTGTTGTTTTTACTGGAGTTTTTTGGAGGTAATTTTCTACTAGATTTTCGACTAATTGGGAATTATTATCTGGAGTAACTGTAGATATAGAATTTTTGTCAGAAGTTTCCGTTTCTGGTGGGGTTTTTGATGTTTCAAAAGTGCAAGCTGAAAGTAAAGAGATTAAGAGTAAAATGAGGTATTTAGATATGTGCATAATTTTTAGTTTTAAATTAAAGTTTTGTTAGTTTTTTTTCCATATAGAAAAATTAGACAGATTCTGGCATGGATACACGGAATTAAAATAGCTAAAATGGTCCGTTACGACAGATTGCTAAATACTTTTCATAGTCTAAATTTAAGCTGTCTTTTCATGTCCGCTCTTAGCGGAAACGCACCCTACTACACTGACTAAAACCTAACCCCCCAACCCCCTTAAGTGCTAGCGTTGGGGGAGCATTTCTCCCCTCTCTTTGCAGGAGAGGGGTCGGGGGAGAGGTCTTTATTTATTCCGGAAAAACCACATTTTCGTACAATAAAGAAGTAGTAAATTGAAAATTAATGCTTTCTAATTTAACGGAAAATTCCTGTTGACTATCAGTTATTTCCTCAAGAGAATAAGTAGTAAGTTTCCATTGATTTTTTTCATTAATTTGATAACATTCAGTACATATCCTTTCTTAGTCAATAAGAATATAGTCCCTACTGCTTTTTAGTTTTCCAGAAAGTTTTATTAGTCTTTATTCCCATTTAGAACAATCAGGAGTATTTTTAGGATCGGAATTTTTATCTTGTTCAATTTCCTTGATTTTATTTTGGTTAGCTTGCTTGTCTATAGGAAGCCATTTTTTAAATCCATATTTGTCTTCAACTTTTGTACCTTTTACATAAATTGCTTCTTTCCAATTGCAGGCTAACTTTATTTGTGCATTACTGAGATTTTTTGCTTTAAAAAGGTAAGCTTCACTGAGGTTAGTTTCATTAAGGTTAGCAGAACTGAGGTTAGTTTTATGGAGGTCAGTTCCACTGAGGTTAGTTTTATGGAGGTCAGTTCCACTGAGGTTAGCATCATAGAATATAGCTCCACTGAGATTAGATTCAAAAAGGTCAGCTTCACTAAGGTTAGCTCTGATGAGTTTAGCTTCATTGAGGGTAATCCAGCCTAGGTAAGTTTCATTAAGTTGTAGACCAGATAAATCAAATCTTTCTTTATGCAATCGTTGTACTGCAGTTTTCACAACCCCAGATCGATCGCTTATACCATCATTAATAATAGTCCAGGTAGCAAAAAGTTTATTTTCTTTTTGTTCTTCTAACCCTGTTAACCAGGTTACTAAACTAACGATAAGAGCAAAATTGGCAAGCAAACTCAAAATATTTAAAATGGCAGCATTTTTTAACAGATAGTCTATATCTTCTAAATACTTCTCAACACGAGTTGTTTCCCACCAATCTGCAATACGTCTGATGAGTCTGGTTTGTTTTTCAGGAGTTGGTTTGTTAGGAGATTGAATATTTAGAGGAAAATAAAAACCTTGTTGTTTCAGATTTTCTATTTTTTCTTCTAATTTTTTGTTCCTTGATTTTTGTTTTCTATTCTTTATCATTGTCTTTATCTTTCCACTTTAATAGTAAACCGATATATCTAAAAATAGTGCAATAAGCGTAGGTTGGGTTGTTTGCGTTAGCATTGCGAAGCATGGAATCGAAACCCAACAATGGTCTAATACGGTTCAGATAATATCGTGTCCGGATAATTAGTGAGCAAAAAACCTTTTCCCTTCTAACTTTTTCTTTCCTTCTGCTTTACCTTTTCCAAAGTGTAAGTATTCAATCAGACATGATCTAAGACCAAAACCTATAAAATATCGAACAATTATTAGTAGCTCTTGAGATTACAAAACTGCAAAAAAATCCTTAACTCAAGCGTATTGAACAATAATGAAGTAAGGTTTTGTTGGGTAGAACAAAGTGAAACCCAACAAAACC
>NZ_JAAHGT010000357.1 GCF_010672385.1 Okeania sp. SIO2F4 | reverse complement strand
GGACGGGCTCGGCGCCCCGCGCCTGATGGCAGCGATGGAGCGCGCCGGAATGCAGCCCCGCTTGCCGGGACAAACCGCGCGCCCCTCCCGGACCACACTCTGCTTTTTTCAGCAAACCCTATTTAATGAGGGAATACGGATTTTTTTACCGAAATAATTAATAATTAAACAATTAAATAATTAGATAATTCGCGCCTTGAAGCCTCCCCAATAAAGGGGAAAAAGCGGTTGATTGGATATGGCGAGGAAACCTCGCCATATCCAATCAACCAAGAGAAATAAATCTTTTCCTTTTAGTCAATCCTCTCCCTTTTAGGGAGAGGTAATTATCCATTATCCATTATCCATTATCCATTAATGAACATGTTTTGCTCAATGCTGCATAGAGACAGCTTTTTAACCTTTATTGTCACCCCTTCAGGTGATTCAATAGTTTGGCAACTACCAAAAAATGCAAATCATACCCACGCATCAGCAACGCCAAATTTTTAAGTTATCAGTAGGGAGTGAAATAGAGACAATACAGGAAAAAGAAAGATTGAAAAATACTCTCCTACTCCCTTACCTTTAAGATTAGAATCAGAAGATTAATTCGGTTAGATCGCCATGTTAGGAGGCACTAACTTTTGCATTCTGTGAAGCTCCTACAAATAAATTGGCGAGGCTGAAGATTTTGCTATTGCATTTCCTAAAAAATGATGATAGTATTTAACTATAAGTGGTAATTCGCCCATAAACATGATTTTTTATTCAACAAAAAAGTATTGTTTTTCAACGATAGAACTCCGTTTCGCGGAGCGACATGAAACGCGAAGCGGAACGCGAATATTAATGTCAAAGATACCAAATGGGTTCTATAATCCCGGTGAAAAGTCGTCATTGCAATAATGAGCAGCAATCTCCCGCTACCTCTGAGATTACTTCCTTCCACTCCGTTCCAGTCGCTGCGGACTTACAATAACTAAATTATCTGGATTTGATATAAAATCTTACCTTTAACTTCCGTAAATAGAATAGTATAGCGATCGCCATTAGCCATTACTACTAGGAAATTTTCGCTCCTCTCAAATTTAGTCCGTGCTGCCAATTTAACTTCTGACTTCTGACTTCTGATTTCTGAGTTCTAAATTTGTCCCCTAATTAATTTTGCCAATGTCCTACTCTGTCCAAACACTCTCAAAATCTGTCCTAGCTGAACCTGGGTCATCTTACAAAAATCTCCCCCCAGAATCGCAAGAGTGGGTAGAAGTCTTAGTTGATGTCCCTTTCCAAACTTCAACAGATCATACTGAAGAGGAGGAAAAATTATTTACCTACAAAATACCTCCCGATATGGATATTCGATCGGGAGACATTCTAGTAGTACCATTTGGCAACCAACAAGTAGGAGCGATCGCTATCCGCAAAACTTCCCAACTACCAGAAGGTTTAAGTAGCGATCGTGTCAAAAATGTATCAGACATTATTACCAGAGGTTTTTTTCCTGTCACTTATTGGGAACTCCTGGAGAAAGTTGCTATCTATTATCAAACACCACTTATTAGAGTAATTCGCACTGCTCTACCACCAGGGTTACTCAAACGTAGTCAAAGACGCATCCGCATCATCGAAACAGCAATACCAACAGGTGGAGAAATTTTCCTCAATGCTAATGCTCAAAAAATTCTGGAAATTCTGCAAAACTCCAAAACCAAAGACTACACCTGGCAATACATTCAACGTCAAGTCAAAAGTGCTCAAAGAGGATTAAAAGATTTACTACAACGAGGTTGGGTAGAAAGTTATCTCGAACCCCCTTCCCCTCCCAAACCAAAACTTAGACAAGCAGTTACTCTAGTTGCTCAAACCCCACCCAAAGATTTAACCCCACGTCAACGAGAAGTGATGGAAGTGTTACGCCAAAGTGGAGGCGAAATGTGGTTAACAGAATTACTTAACACCTGCCAAACTACAACTTCTGTGGTAAAGAAACTCGAAGAAAAAGGCTATGCTGTCATTCAGGAACAGGAAGTATTACGACGAGAACAAGGTAGAGGCGATACCAGAGATGAAATAAAAATGCTTACACCCTACCAAACAGAAGCATTAACAACTATTACCCAGATTCAAGAATTTGCTCAAATATTGCTCCATGGAGTTACAGGTTCCGGAAAAACAGAAGTATATTTACAGGCGATCGCTCCCATCTTAGAAAATGGCAAATCTGCACTTGTACTCGTTCCCGAAATTGGTCTAACTCCCCAACTTACCGATAGGTTTCGCGCTCGTTTTGGCAAAAAAGTCTATGTTTACCATAGCGCTTTATCTGCGGGAGAACGTTATGACACCTGGCGTAACATGACCTGGGGTATTCCGCAAATTATCATCGGTACTCGTTCGGCAATATTTGCTCCCCTACCAAAATTAGGTTTAATTGTTTTAGACGAAGAACACGATAACAGTTTCAAACAAGACCGCCCCGCACCCTGTTATCACGCTCGCACTGTAGCGAAATGGCGAGCAGAATTAGAAAACTGCCCATTAATATTAGGTTCAGCAACTCCCTCTTTAGAAAGTTGGTTAGAAACAAGAAGGCAGAAACCAGATTTATCTGAAAAAATTGATAGTTTAAACGAGGGGGAAAATCAACCCAGTTTCTTAGTAGATAAAAATGCTTCCCTAACCGGAAAACCAGATTTATCTGAAAAAATTGATAGTTTAAACGAGGGGGAAAATCAACCCAGTTTCTTAGTAGATAAAAATGCTTCCCTAACCGGAAAACCAGATTTATCTGAAAAAATTGATAGTTTAAACGAGGGGGAAAATCAACCCAGTTTCTTAGTAGATAAAAATGCTTCCCTAACCGGAAAACCAGATTTATCTGAAAAAATTGATAGTTTAAACGAGGGGGAAAATCAACCCAGTTTCTTAGTAGATAAAAATGAAACTGTTTCCCCAGAACCCAACACCTACTACCTATCATTACCAGAACGCGTCCACTCAAGACCGATGCCACCCATAGAAATAGTAGATATGCGCCAACAACTGCGACAGGGAAACCGAACAATGTTTAGCTATCCTCTCCAAGAAGCACTGCGACAACTACAACAAACCAAACAACAAGGAATTTTATTCATTCACCGTCGCGGTCACAGTACATTCGTCTCTTGTCGTAGTTGCGGTCATGTCATGGAATGCCCTCATTGCGACATTTCACTTTCCTATCATTACACCCACGAAGGTGCAACTCCACTATTACGTTGCCATTACTGCAACTATACCCAACTACAACCCCAACGTTGTCCGGAATGTGACTCTCCCTTTTTCAAATTTTTTGGTAGTGGAACTCAAAAAGTAGCACAGGAGTTAACCAGACAATTTCCCGACTTACGATTTATTAGATATGATAGCGACACAACTCGCAAAAAAGATGCTCACCGAAATTTGTTAAATCAATTTGCTAACGGGGAAGCAGACTTATTGATCGGAACCCAGATGTTGACAAAAGGTTTAGACTTAGCACAAGTGACATTAGTAGGAGTCGTATCCGCTGATGGTTTACTGCATTTTTCAGATTATCGCGCCAATGAACGTGCTTTTCAAACATTGCTGCAAGTAGCAGGTCGCGCGGGTCGTGGAGATAACCCAGGGCGAGTAATTATTCAGACCTATACTCCAGAACATCCTGTCATTCAAGCAGTGCAACGTAATGATTATCAGTCTTTTGTGGAAACAGAATTACAGACGAGAGCAGAATTGCGATATCCTCCTCACGGGCGGTTGATTTTATTGCGTCTGAGTAGTTATGATCCGACCGAGGTAGCGGTGACTGCTCAACAGTTAGCAAGTCTGTTGATGGAAAAAGCAGAAGAGGGAAAATATAATTTATTGGGTCCTGCACCCGCTCCTATTGCGAGAGTAGCAAATCGTTATCGGTGGCAGATTTTGTTAAAGTTATTGCCTGGATGTGATGATGTACCCGATCTGACTAAGTTGAGTAATATTTGTCGCCCTGGGGTGAGTTTAACTGTGGATGTCGATCCTATGAATTTGTGAGAAATTTAGTTCAGTGGGGAAGTTAGGGGAAGACACGGATTTTGCCACGGATACACGGATGGTAGTTAAGAAGTCTAAGAGTCTAATTTTTCAGATTGTCAAGGGGTATGGGTTTGGAGACCAAACCCCTACGGTTATTCAGACTCTAAAAAAAGAGCCACTATTTTCCCACAATACCAATCTAATCTCAGAATATAACAACTTTTTCTAATTGTCAAGGTGCGATCGCTACTTTTATTACCAAAAATTTCTGGAGTAATTTCAATATCTGTGATATTAAACTTATGAATAAAAAGACGTTGCATTCAAAGTCTCTACAGAGCAGGAAGCAGGGAGAAAAATTTATAATTTCTATCTGTTCCCTATTCCCTATTCCCTATTCCCTATTCCCTAAAATTATCAAAAAATGAGTCCTAAAGAGTATCTCGAATGGGAAGCAAAACAGGAACTTCGTTATGAATATATTGATGGTGAAATTTTGGCAATGACTCGGGGAACTATTCCTCATAACAAAGTTTACCTCAATTTATATACAGCTTTAAGACCTCATTTGAGTCAAAGAGGTTGTGAAGCGTATGTTGCAGATGTCAAAGTTCAGGCAAATCAAAATAGTCGTTATTTCTATCCCGATCTGGTGGTTACTTGTCACCCTGACGATCTAAAAGCGCGTGACTTTATCCAACATCCCACAGTCATTGTTGAGGTGCTTTCGCCAAGTACAGCAGGTTACGATCGCGGCAATAAGTTTAAATATTATCGTCAAATTCCTAGTTTGCAGGAATATGTATTAGTAGACTCAGAATCAACTTCAGTGGAAATTTATCGTCGAAGAGAAGGGAAAATGTGGCTTTGCCATTATTATGAAGCAGGGGAAGCGATCGCTCTAGAAAGTATTGAATTTCAATGTCCTATAGAACTTTTGTATGAGGGAGTGACATTTGAAGTTTGAAGTCGTAGGGGCGAATGGCCATTCCCGCGAACAGAAGTTAGACCTGATAATTACTATACCCTAGTCATTGCGACTGGAATGGAGTGGAAGGAAGCAATTGAAGTCAGAAGTCAGAAGTTAGAGCTGATAATTACTATACCCTAGTCATTGCGACTGGAATTCGTGGAAGGAAGCAATCTCAGGAACTCCGTGATACTACTTAAATTTAAAGTTTTGGTAAAGTTTTGGTATAACCTATTGCCTCTTGCCTAAATAAAATGTTATACTAATTGCGCAGGTGTGCAGATAACCGAAAAAATTTCTCAAAGCTAGAAAAAATTATAATTCCTGGGTTTTTTTGCCAGCAATAGCTAGTGCCTACATAGCAAAAGTTTGTAGGATTTTTGAAGTCATAAAGTGACAACTCTAATTCTATAGTCATAACTAAACGACTGAGCAAAACGATAAAAAACAAAGATAATTGAGAACTAACTAGATATGCACCAGCAAAAACAAACAATTAAGACCAAAGCAACTAACCTAAAAACAATTGGTAAAAGAGCCTGCTTTCCCCTCTTTGTATTCCTAGCTTTTACAGCTCCCGCTAATGCTGTCGATCTGAAACTTACCGCACCCGACGGTTCTGCATTGGACCAGTTTGGAAATTCAGTAGCTCTAAGCCATAACACAGCCCTGATTGGTGCATGGGGAGACGACGACAACGGAGAATCCAGTGGTTCAGCCTACTTATTTGACACTACTACTGGCAGCTTGCTCCAGAAATTTATCGCACCCGACGGTTCTGAAGGCGATAACTTCGGAGTCTCAGTAGCTCTAAGCAACAATACAGCCCTGATTGGTGCATGGGGAGACGACAACAACGGAGAATCGAGTGGTTCAGCCTACTTATTTGACACTACTACTGGCAGCTTGCTCCAGAAATTTACCGCACCCGACGGTTCTGAAGGCGATGTCTTCGGATTGTCAGTAGCTCTAAGCGATAACACAGCTATTATAGGTTCTGTAGGAGACGACGACAACGGAGAATCGAGTGGTTCAGCCTACTTATTTGACACTACTACTGGCAGCTTGCTCCAGAAATTTACCGCACCCGACGGTTCTGCACTTGACCAGTTTGGACGTTCAGTAGCTCTAAGCGATAACACAGCTATTATAGGTTCTGTAGGAGACGACGACAACGGAGAATCGAGTGGTTCAGCCTACTTATTTGACACTACTACTGGCAGCTTGCTCCAGAAATTTACCGCACCCGACGGTTCTGCACTTGACCAGTTTGGACGTTCAGTAGCTCTAAGCGATAACACAGCTATTATAGGTTCTGTAGGAGACGACGACAACGGAGAATCGAGTGGTTCAGCCTACCTGTTTACCACTAACACTCAATCAACACCTAACCCTAAATCAACACCAGAACCATCATCGCTCTTAGGAATACTAGGCACAGTAGCGATCGCCGCCATATCCCGAAAGAAGCAGCATAAAAAATAACAATAAAAATTTCTCATACCTAATTTATCAAGCAAAGAATTCAACCTCTGAATCTTTGCTTGATTTTTTTTTGAGAATTCTAATTATCCTGCTAATTAACCAGCTTTTAAAACATTTGGCGATCGCCAACCACATATCTATTATCTGATATATCTCATTGAACTAATTGAGAAAGATTTGACAATGACTGAAGATGGAACATTTTTTTCTACCGAATTAAGCGGATTTGATATTACAAAAACTCCGCGATACTACTTAAAAGTATAGCTTTTGTACCGCCTGTTGCCTCTTGCTTAAATAAAAATGTATTGTATCAGGATTTACGCACCCGAACAAGAAACCAGGTTTATTGCCCTGATTATTATTTTTCCGGTTTCTGCCTAAGTCCTAATGTATCTAATTATGTAGATTATATAGATGGAAAATAGAACTAAACACAAAGTGTAATATTTTCAGTAAAAACTTATACATGGGAACAAACTAAAAATATGGTAGATGTTTTCTTTAATACTTGGGATAACAACAGAATCAACAATTCACGACCTATAGACACAAACGATCCTACTTATGTAATCGTACATGGTTACCAAAGTACGGGTGGAAATCCAGGTAATAACTTCACCCCTCAAGCTTGGATGTCAGAGATGGCACAAAATATACGAGATTTGGAAGGGAATGATGCTAACATTTTGGTAGTAGATTGGCAAGATGGCGCTAATACTCTCAATTATTTTGCTGCTGCTGACAGAGTTGATGAAGTGGGAGTTGAGGTAGCAGACTATTTGTTGGGTCAAGGTGTCAATCCTGCTAATACCACACTTATTGGTCACAGTTTAGGTGCTCATATCATGGGTGAAGCAGGTGAAGAACTTCGCGAACGTCGTGGCGAAGTCGATCGACTCATTGGTCTCGATCCAGCAGGTCCCGAATTTGAAGGAGGTTGGTTCTCTCGTCCTAACTCCACAGATTATCGCCTAGATCCAAGCGATGCGGATAGAGTTGTTGCTTTCCATACTAGCAGTACATTGGGATACGACGACCCATTAGCTGACTTAGATTTATACATTAACTGGGACGATCTCCTCCAACCAGGTGCCTCTACTTTTGTAGGTAATCACGGCTACGCTCACACATTGTATAACGATCTATTAGATGGATTTGGATTTGCGCAAAGCAACGGCACTACTTTATCTCTCTCGACTATTAATGGAAACACAGCAGGTTCAGTATTTGTAGATACTTTCACTGTATAGTCTTATAGACATAGTGGTTTGCATATAAATTAATCACAAACCACTATATTTTTTACCTATAATTCCTCACTTTCAAACGTATTATTAGGAGTTTAAGAAGTAATCATCTAACTGTGAAACTTATAATAACTATTTGCTTTTGATCTTACCCAACCAAGGTTTTCCTAAATCATGCTACACAAACATATCAGCGATCGCCTAAAACACCAAATACGAGTCAGAAACTTGATTCGATTTTCTGGGTGAGTTGAGTTCCTGCTTTATAAAACCGATATAAAACGTCATAACAAGTGACATTTTAATGTTTACTTCCTGCTGTACGGACGTTGCATGCAACGTCCCTAACCGTCGGCTGCTACTCATCCACAGGCATTGACGGTCAAGCCGACCGCATTTCTTAAATTAATACTTGCGTTTAAATCTCTGTCTATAGATATGCCACATTCAGGGCAATCAAAAGTTCTCACATTTAATGGCATATCCTGAACATGACCGCACCTGCTGCAAGTCTTTGATGATGGAAAAAATCTATCCACAACTACTACGTTAGAGCCGTACCACTCACACTTGTACTCAAGTTGTCGCCTGAACTCATAAAATCACTATCTGCTATCTGATTTAGCTAGCTTATGGTTAGCCAACATACCGCGAACATTGTCATACTTCAATTGACACAATGCTGTGGTTTTTAGCTAGATAAGTTGTCAATTTATGAAGCACGTCTTTACGGATATTAGCTACCTTTGTGTGTAGCTTGGCAATTTGAAGTTGCGCCTTTTTCCAGTTAGCTGAACCAATAATTTTATTGCGATTAAGGTATTGTAAATTAGAGAGCTTGTTTTCAAATTTCTTGTAAGAAACGGCACCAGGGAAAACAACTCCCGTGCTTAAAGTTGCTAAGGTTTTCACACCTAAATCAACACCTACAACTTCAGTCGTCTTTTCTGTTGGATATTGAGTAAATTCATAGCTATAACTTAAGTACCAATTTCCTGCCTGTCTACTAATGGTGATTTTTTTAGTTGTTGCTTCAATGGGTTCATAAGTCTTGATCCAACCAATAAAAGGTAATTTATGATTCCATCCATTTAATTCTATTGGTTTTCCACAATTATCAATTGTGAAGGAATCATGTTTACCTTTCTTCTTAAACCTTGGGTGTTTACCCAACCCTTGAAAAAAACTCTTGAACGCTTCACCTAAATTGATGAAAGCATATTGATAGACCCGCTTAGGACAAGTTTTTCATCCAGGGATAAAGGGGTTTTGTGTGATTGGTAAAAACCTCTCTTAGCTTACGGGCGA
>NZ_JAAHGT010000356.1 GCF_010672385.1 Okeania sp. SIO2F4 | reverse complement strand
CCATTGGAATTTGTGCGGTTAAACTACCAGCTCCCAAAACTACAATCATCAAAATTACTGCACGGGTAACACCAGATAAAGCACTGCGAGCACCTGTATTTATATTAACTACAGTACCCATAGTTGCACCAGCGCCTGGAATACCACCAAATAAACCAGAAGCTAAGTTACCTAAACCTTGACCAATTAATTCTTTATCAGAGTCGTGTTGAGTACGAGTCAAACTGTCAGCAACCACAGAAGTTAATAGAGCATCAATACAGCCAAGCATAGCTAACACTGTCGCATCAACGACCATTAATTGTAGCTGTTCGGGAGTAAAGTAAGGTAACTGTAAGCTAGGCAAACCACTAGGGATTTCACCTATCCGACGAATTGCAGTATCTGAGAAAAATAAAACAGAAATTACTGTTCCTACTACCAATGCTAGTAATGGTGGTGGGACGAATTTCTTAACTTTAGATGGCACTAAGAAGAGGATAGCTACTGTGAGAACTGCTAAACCTGTCTCAATGGGATTAATATTTGCTAAAAGGTTAGGTATGTTCTGAATAGTACCAACTACGCCCCCCTTTGGACTAGCTTGTCCTAGAAACGGACCTATTTGTAGGATAATGAGGATTAGACCAATGCCTGACATGAAACCAGAAATCACATTGTAAGGCATCATGGTAACGTATTTACCCAGCTTTAATAAACCAAAACCGATTTGGAATAATCCAGCTAGTATTACTACTGTGAATGCCATTGCCATACCGTTTTCTGGGTTAGCAGCAGTTAAGTTAGCAATCACCGCAGTCATTACCACCGTCATTGGTCCGGTAGGTTCAGAAATTAGAGTTGGTGTACCGCCAAATAGTGCTGCAAACAAACCAACTAATACAGCACCATACAAACCTGCAGCAGGTCCGGCACCAGAGGCAACACCGAAGGCAAGTGCCATAGGGAGAGCAATGACAGCAGCTGTTAAGCCACCAAACATATCGCCCTTAAGGTTTCTAAAATGTATTTTGTTAAAAACTTGCGTAGCCATTGTTTTATGTTATTAACTTCTTTTTTTTATTAAACAGAACTTACATTAACTTCGGCTTCATAAAACTGATACAACAGGTCACAAAAAGTGACAAATTGAAGTTTACTTCCTGCTGTACGGACGTTGCATGCAACGTCCCTACTGTCGGCAGCACTCCGTCCACAGGCATTGACGGTCAAGCAGACCGCATTTCTTATACTTGCATCTTATAAACGGTCAATAGATACACCGCATTTTTAGCAATCATAAGTTCTCATAAAGCTTACCGGGATTAGGCTTGTAGCCATCTCTGTAAGCTTTATTTCAGCAACTTAAATCCCAGTTATAACACAAGCGTGAGTAGCCAGTGTGTTGAGCCATCAAACGCATTATGTCGTTATTCTTTGATTAAGTTCTGGCTCTGTTATACAGTTATACTAAACTTACCCAAACTTACCCAACAGGGTTTTGGTAGCTCAGTTCCTGCTTCTGTGAGAATCACTAACTGCAATCTGTAACCTTATGATATCCATAGGCTTGACATCGGTAGCAACTCCACATAACGCACTTACAACTATAGTTTTTGTGTAAGTTATATTGAATTAAGTCAATGTAATTTTATTTAACCATTGACTATCATCTATGTCAAGATTATTATAAAAAATAATTGGGAATGCAATACTTGATAGTTTGTAATTGCTTATACCCGCCTTAAGATTTTCTTTGTTTTTCTTATAAGAGGAGGAAAAGTCCTTGATTCAGGCCACCTTACATCAGTTAAGAGTGTTTCAAACAGTAGCTAGTCATGGTAGCTTTACTAAAGCTGCTGAAGAATTATTCATTACCCAACCCACTGTCTCTAGTCAAATGAAGCAACTTACCCAGACAGTAGGGATGCCTTTATTTGAGCAAATTGGTAAGCAACTTCACTTAACTGACGTTGGCCGAGAATTATTAGCCACTTGTCAAGAAGTCTTTGAACAGCTAGATCGCTTCGAGATGATAGTTGCTGACATCAAAGGTACAAAACAAGGACGGTTACGTTTGGCCGTGGTAACTACTGCTAAATATTTTGTGCCCAGAATCTTAGGTTATTTTTGCCAAGAACATCCACTGGTTGATGTTGCCTTGGAGGTGACAAACCACCAAAACATCACCAGGCGGATGTGGGAAAACCAAGACGATCTATATATATTGAGTCAACCTCCTGAAGATATTCTTTTGTGCAACGAATATTTAATGGATAATCCTCTAGTCTTAGTAGCCAATAAAAATCATCCATTAGCAGGAAAGAGAAATATACCAATTAAATCTCTCAATAACGAAGCCTTTATTATGCGAGAAAAGGGGTCTGGTACTCGTCAGGCAGTGCAACAACTGTTTGGTAAACATAAAGTTGCTGTGAAAGTGCGCTTAGAGTTAGGTAGTAATGAGGCCATTAAACAAGCCATCGCTGGAGGCTTAGGAATTTCTGTTTTGTCAGAACATACCCTATATAGTCAAGAATTGGAACTTACCACCTTAGATGTTAAAGGATTTCCGATTCAACGAAAATGGTATGTATCTTATCTAGAAGGCAAACAACTATCAGTGGTAGCTCAAGCATTCTTAGAATATCTCCATGAGCACACTCAGAAAAACGGTGTTACTTCTCGTCTTGCTAGTTAATATAGTAGTTTTTCATTAATTAGACCACTCCGGAAAAGAGGGAATAGGGAACACTTAACTGGGAACAGGGAGAAGTAATTGATTCTATTTGTAATTTTCACGCCTATGTCTATTGATAATGGATAATTACCTCTGGTTAAAACCTAGAGTATTTAATATAAGGAAATCACCTGTTTTTTTTCTCCTTCAAAGGAGAAGCTTTAAACTGAATTGATTAATTATGAATTATTCATTCGTCATACCGTTTCACTAAAGTCAAAAGTCAGAAGTGAGATTTTAATAACTTGAAATCTAAGTTTGACAATTTTAGCTTATTTTTTTACTTCCTCAGTTACCAAATATTTGTGAATTTTTTTTTAAGTGAATTGATATAACTTGATGAAGTATAAAGTCTGAGGTAGTAGATAAAAGTTCATTAATTGATAATGGATAGTGGATAATGAAAACTCTATCTAATTATCAATTATTAATTATTAGGAGAGGCTTTAAACCAAATTGATTAATTATCAATTATTCATTGGTAAGAACAAACAAATATTAATAGACCTCTCCAGAAAATAAAATTGCTCTTTATTTAAGACAAGCTAGAGTTGTCAAACTAACTCTCCGAAATGATTTTTCGTATCTTTTTCGTGAAAATATATTCCCTGTTCCCTACTAGCCTCAAAAAATCTATATCTTTTTCACGCCTATGTCTAATGTGAAAATAGAAATTAGGACTATTCGCCATGATGATGTTTCTAGAGTAATTACGGAAGATTGACATCCTCCCCGGCTGTTAGGCGCGGGGATTCCTACCGAGCCGTAGCTCCTCGGTGGCTTGACGTCTCATTGGCTGCTGCTAGCAGATGCGCTAGTCTTACGCTTGCCTCCACGTCCGTTTTTTGTCTCCGTTTCGCTTTCCTACGGAATAATTGCGCAAACGCGACATGAAAAGCGCAGCTCCTCCGTTAGCGCAGCTCCTCCGCAGGAGGCAGGAGGCATGCCCAAGGAGCGACTAATATATTTATTGCTGCATTGTGGTCTGTGTCGTGTTTTGCACCACAATTAAGGCATTCCCACTCCCTAATTGAAAGGTCTAATTTGCCACCTTTAAAACCACAGCTAGAGCAGGTTTGAGAAGTAGGTCGCCATCTATCAATTACTCTAAAATCGCGACCATATTTTTCTGCTTTTCCTTATTCGAAGGTTCGCAAAGTTCGCCAACCTAAATCAGAAATAGCTCTGGATAATTTCCGGTTCTTGACCATTCCGGAAACGTTTAAATCTTCTCAAACAATTGTTTGGTTTTCACGAATTATTTCAGTAGATAATTTATGTAGAAAATCGTCCCTTGTATCTTTCAGTTTGGCATGAAATTTAGCTACTCTTAGCCTAGCTTTTTCATATCGTTTAGAACCAAAGGTTTTCTTAGATAATGATTTACTCAACTTTCTGTATTTCTTAATTCGTTTCTTCAATGGTTTAGGAGCATCAACTTTTGTACCATCGCTCAATGTAGCAAAAGTTTTGATTCCTAAATCTATTCCAACTGAATTATCAGTTTTAGGTAAAGTTTCTGGCCGTATTTCCACTACAAAACTTAAGAAATATCTAGTAGGGGCGATTCGCGAATCGCCCCTACAATCTTTGATAACTGTTACGGATGATGGAGCAGGAGGTAACTCTCTTGGGCAGACTATTTTCAGCTTCCCGATTTTAGCTAAATATACTTTATGCTGACCAACTTTAAAACCTCCCTTTCTAAACCTAGCAGTTTGCCTTGACTTTCTAGTTTTGAATCGTGGAGGTTTTACAACTCGACCTTTCCTTTTGCCTTTGGTTGAAGTAAAGAAATTCTGATAAGCCTGGTTTAAATCATTCAAAGATTGCTGCAATGGTATATTAGAAACTTCCGATAACCATTCTCTATCTTCAGTCTTTTTAGCCTGAGTAATAAAGAGTTTTTGCAGTTCTGAAACAGAGAACTTAATTCCTAAAAGCCTTGCTATGTCTGATTTTAAAAATAGTTAAAATTATCATTAAAATATCCGGGATGTGGGATAAAACCATTGTAAATTTTTCCTGTATACACACTAACTAATGTTAGTTAGTGATTTGTATTCATGGGATTTAGAACGAACACATCCAGAAAATTGAACTATAAATATACCTGAAGGCCAAAGTTATAGGTAAAGTGTAACTTTACCACTTAATTCGCTGAGTATTTTTACTTTTTGCATAACTGAGATACACCCTAGAAGTATCTATTAGAACAACAAACAAAACTATTATTATCACATCTACCTATGAACGAACTTCAGCTTGACCCCAACACTCAACTCGTAACAGTTAACGATCCTTCACCCACTATTTCAGTGTTATGGGACCGCGCAGTCCAACAAGCAGTCATTAATACCGCTCCCGGTCCAACCGTGGCTTCCCGTGCATATTCTATGGTACACACAGCTATCTATGATGCTTGGGCTGCTTACGATCCATTGGCAGTGGGAACTCAGTTAGGAGACGATTTACAACGTCCTGAATCTGAAAACACAGAAGCTAATAAAGCTGAAGCAATGAGTTTTTCTGCTTACCGGGTACTGACAGATTTATTCCCAGATCAAGTAGAAATTTTCAATGATGTGATGGAAACTCTAGGATTCGACATTGACGATGATGAATTTAACGAGGACGATCTGTCCGATCCTGCTGTAATTGGCACACTTACCGCAGAAGCACTATTAGCATTCCGCCAGAATGATGGTTCTAACCAACTAGGAAATAACCCCAATGGTGATGGTACTCCCTACTCTGATATTAGTGGTTATCAACCTCAAAATCCTGCTGGAAATCCTACTAACATAGAGTTTTGGACTCCCGAAAACGTTCCTATTGACGATCCTAATGCTCGAGTCCAAAACTTCCTGACTCCACACTGGGGTAATGTGACACCCTTTGGCCTCGAATCAGGTGACGAACTACGACCAATAGCACCAGAACCATTTTTGCTACCAGGTATTGAGGCTGAAGTAAACTTAGACGCAGCTACAATTACTTTGGCAGATGGCTCTGTTGTTGATATCAGTCCAGAGATTGTCGGTACTATTATCAATCCTGAATTTATCGCCCAAACAGAACAGGTAGTTAATTTTAGCGCGAACCTAACAGACGAACAAAAGTTAATTGCGGAATTTTGGGAAGATGGCGGTGGTACATCCTTCCCACCAGGAACCTGGATGAGTTTTGGTCAATTTGTTTCTGCTAGAGATGAGCATACATTAGATCAGGACGTCGAACTATTCTTTAATTTAGGTAACGCAGTATTTGATGCTGGTGTTGCTACTTGGGAAGCTAAAGTTTTCTACGACTATGCTCGTCCAGTACGCACAGTGCGTGAATTAGGCGAATTAGGTTTGATAGGCGAGTTTGATGAACAGCTTGGTGGTTATGCTATTGATGCTTGGGCAGGTCCAGGACAAGGAACCCAAAGAATTCTAGCAACTGATTTCCTCACCTATCAAACTCCTGGTAGCCATCCTTCACCTCCTTTTGCTGAATATGTATCGGGTCATAGCACTTTCAGTGCTTCTGCCGCAGAAATTCTCCAACGGTTTACTGGCAATGATGAATTCGGTGCTTCGGTAACTTTTGCCCCTGGTGAGTCTCGTTTTGAACCTGGTGTAACACCAACAGAAACCGTAACTCTAGAGTGGGAAACTTTCAGCGAAGCTGCTGATGAGGCTGGTTTTTCTCGTCTTTACGGAGGCATTCACTTTGAGGATGGCGATGTCAATGGTGGAATTTTAGGACAACGGGTAGCAGGAGAGGTTTGGGAAGAAGCTCAGTCTCTACTTACCCCTAATAAGATAACTGGTACAACCGGAGATGATGAGTTAATTGGAACTGATGCAAGTGAATACATACATAGCGGCCGTGGCGATGATACTATCCAAGGTTTGGATGGTAACGACTTAATCCATTCCGGCAAAGGTGACGATATTATTGATGCTGGTGGTGGTCGCGATGTTATTGGTGCGGATAAGGGTGATGATATTATTACTGGTGGAACTGGTGCGGATATGTTTGACTTCCGAGTTGGTTTTGGGAATGATATTATCACTGATTTTGAAAATGGAATAGATTTGATTCGTTTAAGGGGTGATTTGGAATTCGAGGATTTGACAATTGCTCAAGTAGGCAGCGACACTAGCATTACTACTGACGAACTTTCTATTACTTTGCAGGGTGTAGTGGCAAGCGATATCGGTAGTGATGATTTTGTCGAGATTTTTGCTTAAGCAACAACTTGAAGAACCTGCCAGAAGCAAAATTTTTTTTGAAATTAAAATTATCAAAAATGCCAAAGAAAATTGAGAGTTTCGACTTAGTTAACAATTTGCGTAAAGTAGCGATATAATACGGTAGTTATCTTCACGCATTAGTAACGAGGATGAAATTTGTATCTTCTGCACTAATCGCTGCTTAAACATTTCTGGGGTGTCTATCTATTAGACTTCTCCAAAAATCCCGCTCGTTACTGAGAAAGACGCAGTGAGGGGCAAGAGAACCAAATGAATAATAATGTCTATTGAGAAAGACTTAAATTTAGGTATAGACTTTAGGGATGCGGCCATTGCAAAACCCGTCAATGCCTGTGGATGAGTAACCGCCAAGCGAAACGGCCATTCGCCCCTACTAGGCGATGCCAATTGCCACTACTCTCTCCGGTCAAAGACCATTGAGGCTACTTTTTAAGTTATTAGTTAATTGTAACACATTTTTTTTACTACGGATTAAAATCCGTCGAGTCGCTTCCATCCAGCCGTTAAAACTGGCACTTTTCCCGCTTACCGAAATTTTACGATGATTTATTAATATGAAATACGTTAATGTTTCCTACCAAAGATTGATAGGGAGATGGGGGGTAGGGTTATTTGGTAATGGGGAAATTCTTAAAGTAGCAAAATTTTTTTTATTCACTCTTAGTATTAAGATTGTGATTAACGATTAGTAATAATCTTCCTTGTTCAGGGTGGGAGGCATCTATGAAATCTACAACTAAACAAATCATAGTCACTAATTCCTATGAGCAACAAATCTTAGAAGAAAAGATTGATAATCACTTTTTGAAATTGGTTTCGATTGAATCAATTGAGCAAATGATTGAGCGATTTCGGAGACTATTTTTGCAATCTTCTCCATACGAGACTCCAGAAATATCGACAGTACTAGAGAGGATTTTACAATTCCCTGAATGTGAAGAAAAATTTAACTACATCCTGAATCGTTGCTGTTATATTTTAATTAACCATCAACAACAAAATCAAGAGCAAAAAAATGTTTTAGAAAAATTGATTCAGTTGTTTAGTCAAGCAACCTCTAAATCTGACTATTCCTATTACGGTTATTGCCAAACAAAAAAAATTTTATAACTTGTCAGAGGTTTTACTTATAGTCAACAATACTTGAGCTTGAAATGTTTGGCAGCAGTGATGAATCAAGGATTTGAAAGTAAGAGTCGCAGCAGCTTAAATCAACCTTTGAAAATTATTATTCTCCGCTATCCTTATCTATATAACTATTTGTTATTAACTCCAAATAGTAGTACCGAATATCAACAAGCAATCAGAAAACTGCAAGAGCAAAAACAGGAAAAATTTGAAATTAATTTATCCCGGTATATTACTAATCAAGCCCGAATATAACTTTGTAAATTTCAAATATTACAATCAGTTAAACAATTACAGTCTATTAAAAATCCTACTTTATTATCCAATGATGAACTATTATTATCTATCAAACAATTTGTGGGTAAAGTAGAAGGTAGGGAGACTTATCAAGATTATGCTAAACGATTTTTAACTTATATAAAAATACCTCAACCATATCACTCTTTTAAAGATAGTTTTTATGAATATCTAAGTAGATCCTTTGATGTTGAATCTCAACAAATTCGAGTTAGGTTCAAGGAGCAACTCTACAAGCATTTACGAAATGTTATGTCTGAGAATGATAATCAGCTCTTCAATGAATTTTTAATGAAGAAGACCTGTAGCAAAATTTTGAGTTTTTTAATTGTTAATAATCAAAAACAACTACAACATTATTTGTTTGTTAATCTCATTGATAATTTAGGACCGATCATAACCACAGGATTACTACTAAAAATCTTATTAGTTTGTCAACAGGTCATACCAGGTTTAGAACAACGATTTGCCATATTGTTTAACCACTACGAATCTTCTACGCAAAAAAAAGTTCAATGGTTAATCAAAGAACTAGAAAATATGCAAATAGCTTTAAGTACAAATTTTGGGAGAATCGACCTATCTTTTATTCATTAATTATATAGCTAAGAAAGAATTGCTTAGGATATAGACTGAC
>NZ_JAAHGT010000355.1 GCF_010672385.1 Okeania sp. SIO2F4 | reverse complement strand
CCTAAATTATTAGGAAAATTGGCAAAAAAGGTTGCTGCAAATTGATAATAATTAGGGTTTGCTGAAAAAGTATGCATGGTATGGGTAGGAGTTAAGAGTCAGGAGAAAGGAGACAGGAGAAATGGTATGGGAGCGAGGAGGTAGGAGTAAGAATTGTCAGAGTGATTTTTCTGCCATACTCTGGCCTAAAATACTAACTTTTTGAGGGTTTTAGACTGAAACAGGCGCACTTTTTAAAGGCCCCAAAAAGGCACTTGTCTTTATATTTCAATGCTTTTCGATTTATAGTCATTCCAGTTAAGATTGAGACAGAGAACCAAATGTTTCTGATATCTATTGACAAAGACTTAAATTTAGGTATAGAGTGGACATATCCGGTTGGGCAAAACCCGTCAATGCCTGTGGATGAGTAACTGCCGACGGCCTCACAAGAAGCAAGGGACGCCCTTATGTAACGTCCGTACACATCAATTTGTCACTTCTTGTGACGCTTTGTATCAGTTTTATGAAGCAGATAGCCTCTAATATTCATACATAGATAGTTATAGTCAAAAAAGGAATAGGGGAGTAAAGAGGATATATTTTTTCGTTTGTTGTTTTTGTCCAAATAAAACTTATTGATTTATCTCAACATTGAGATAAAAATTTGCTTTTAAATTTTGTCGCCTAATATAACATTATTTTTGATTTTGCCTAGGGTTTGTGCAAAGAAATCCGATTGCTAGGAAAAATTAGGTTTTTGGGTTCGGATGCGTAAGTTATGTTAGATATATCCACTCTTATTCACTTTTATAGTTATTTTTTACTTCCTCAAGATGAAGCCCCACAATCACTAAATCTCGCCTGATACCATCTAAATCAGCTACTTTTGGTAGATAACCCCAACGTTCAAAACCAAATTTATCAAATAAACTTAAACTAGGATTGTTATGAGCAAATATAAAGCCGAGTAAAGTCTTAATTCCCAACTGAGGACTACGATAAATTGCCTCTGAAAGTAATTTTTTTCCTATTCCTTGACCTTTATATTCAGGAGCAACATATATACTTACTTCTGCTGTAGCTTTGTAAGCTGGTCTGCCATAAAAAGACTGAAAACTCAGCCACCCGACAACTTTATCATCCAATTCAATGACCAAAATGGGACGACTATTTGGTGAGTGTTCTTGATACCAAGAAATACGACTCTCAACCGATATAAGTTCCAAATCTGCACTAGCAATACGACTAGGAATTGAGGCATTATAAATTTCTACAATTACAGTTAAGTCTTTTGCTTCAGCATTTCTAATTTTCATTACTTATGTAGCAGTCTAATTTGAATTTGTGCAGAAAAAATTTTGTCATTTTTATCAATGTTTACTACAAATATTTGGAGTGTTTATAGTAGTCAGTAGTAAGTAGTAACCTAAAAAGAGCTTATGATTATCATTTTTTACCTTGAAACAATTCTATTTTAGCAAAGTAAGTATTTCCTGCGGAATGCTGCACAAACAGCCCTCAGGTAGCCTCTTACAGAGGAACTACTCGATCGACTATTAGCTATTAATTCATTGCCTTTAAAGCAGGAATTAGTATTGAGAGATTTAACGAGAATTAAAAGTTTTGAAAAAAAACTAATCTTGACCACGAGAAGTGTATATTCATTATTTATCAAATCGCTAAAAGCTGACCGTAAGCAAGCTAGCTGAATGCTTACCGAGCAAATATATATCTGACTTCAAGCATTTTAGTTGACCAAATTATTCACGCCACATTCTTTTTTAATGCCTGGTATAACATCATATCCGGTAGCATGAGTATTATGAAAGTACGGTTCAATAATTAATAATTAATAATTAATAATTAATAATTAATAATTACCTCTTCTTAAAACAGATATAGCAATCCGCGCATAGGTTGCGGGTAATTAAAAAGTAAAAAAAAAAGTTGAAACTCCTACCTGTTGCCTGTTGCCTGTTGCCTGTTGCCTGTTCCCTAAAAAGCAGTAAGATTTTTGCCACGAATAAAATAGGATTGCTATAGTGGGACTTACACATTTTCTGGGCAAAAAAATGCTTGAAAATCAGTCTAGGGAAGGGAATTACGTCAAAAGCCTAAAAATGGCTAGAACTATTGGTAATAAAGGAATTATACTTTTTCGACGTAAAAGCCTCTGACTGTCTATATTTGATCCTATTTTTTTCTGCTTTTTTGTGTAAGTCCCGATAGGATCGGTTAAAAGGAATTTTTTTCTTCTCAAGGGGAGATTGGAGGCAAGCGAGGAGACCTCGGCATCCCTCGACCGCTTTTTTCTCTTTGCTCATGAGAGGCTTTAAACCTTATTTTTTCGGCAAGGAAGAAGGAAGAAAAAAGAGGTAAGAAGGTTTCAAAGAAGAAAAAAACTTCAACGAAGGGTAGATATTTCCCAAACGCTTACACAAACGATACAAACTGACATGATATAATTCACGTCAATATTTTCTACATAAACTTAGTAGTAAGCTACTGCGTGAAAACCAAAAAGTAGTAGTTGAAAATATTTATTTCACAGGCATCGTTCGGAATCAAAAAATTAGCTAAAAGTATATCTGATTGTGATTGGGGAATATTTCTCAACTTTCGCTCATTACAAGCTAAAAAGAAGAGAAGGTAAGCTAATAGAAATTGATAGATTTTTCCCTAGTTCTAAACTCAAGGAAATTTGTATAATTCCATCACATCTTGAATACCCATTCGGGAACTAGCTCCTAAGTTCAGAGATGAAATATGGCCACGACTGAGATGGTCAGCCGCAGCACAACCAATCATAGCTGCATTATCCGTACATAATTTTAGTGGCGGAAATAGCACCTGCAAATTATGACTCGCTGCTGCTCTACTTAAGTGCCATCGCAAACCACTATTAGCTGCTACACCTCCACCAATAGCAATTGTATTTAGGCCATAGTCTAACGCACAGGCGATCGCTCTTTTTGTTAACCCCTTCGCTACAGTTTCCTGAAAGCTAGCTGCAATGTCCCTAATTAGGGAAGACTCAGATAATAACTCATTATCCTCTTTTTCTAATTTCTGAACTAATCGCAATACTGCAGTTTTTAGTCCACTGAAACTAAAATCATAAGGATGATAACCTCCTCCTGGCAAAGAAATTTTCCCTTCAGGAAGAGCAAAGGCTAATTTATTCCCTTCTGCTGCTAATTTATCAATTACAGGTCCACCCGGATAACCAAGCTTTAATAATCTAGCTACTTTGTCAAAAGCTTCTCCTGCTGCATCATCTCTTGTTTGGCCTAAAGTTTCATATTCCCCACAGTCTTTGACATAAATCAAACTTGTATGGCCTCCAGAAACCAACAAACACAGAAAAGGTGGTTTTAACTCTGGTTGACTCAGATACGTTGCATAAATATGACCTTCTAAATGATGGACTCCCACAAATGGCTTGTTATGGACAATAGCCAGAGTTTTTGCTGCTGTTAGACCTACTAACAGAGCGCCAACTAAACCAGGCGCACAAGTAGCTCCTATACCATCAATATTTGGCCAATCTAAATCCGCCTCTATCAAAGCCTGAGCGATCGCCTGATTAATTATTTCTAAATGTTGCCGTGAGGCTACTTCTGGAACTACACCTCCATAAAAGCTATGAATATTAATTTGTGACTTTACAATATTACTTAAAACTTGATTATTCTTAACAATTGCCACAGACGTTTCATCACAACTTGTTTCTATAGCTAAAACCCTTGTCATTGCTTGATAAATTGATATTAATATTGTCAGAATACCAGCACTAAATAAATTTGGTGTTGGTATGAATAAAGTATTGTAAAATCAAACAAACAATAAATACCTGCGGTGGGGCACATCGTGGTAAAAATGTCTGTGGAGAAGATGCAGAAGGCATTACATAAATATTGGCCTATCTAGCATTTATGGAAACAGAAAATCTCCCTTGTGAGGTCAAAAATGCCACTTCAAAATAATCCCTTTTGGAGCTGGGAAAATCTTAATTAGAAAATCCCTACTTTTAGCTTAATTTAGCAACAGAAGTATGGATAATTGTCAACACTTTGTAATAAAAGGAAACAATTCCATGAGACGATTGTTGGCTTTAGTTTTAGCCATTAGTCTTTGGGTAACTTGTGTACCTACAGCATCAGCATATAACTTAGTCCCCTGTTCAGAATCACCTGCTTTTCAAGCACTAGCTGAAAATGCTCGCCCTACTACCGGCGATCCCGAATCTGGTACAAAACGATTTGAACGTTATTCTCAAGAACTTTGTGGAGAAGACGGTCTACCTCATTTAATAGTAGATGGAAGTTTGGAACACGCAGGCGACTTTACCATTCCCAGCATTTTATTCTTGTATATTACAGGTTGGATTGGTTGGGTAGGTCGTTCTTATCTTCAAACAATTAAATCTCAGAAAAATCCAGAAGAAAAAGAAATTATTATTGACGTACCTTTAGCAATCCAAAAAATGCTAGGTGGCTTTTTGTGGCCTGTGTTAGCCTTAGGAGAATTTACCTCTGGCAAAATGTTTGCTAAAGACAACGAAATTACTGTTTCCCCTCGCTAGAAAAGTGAGCAACCAAGCAGTTAAAATGAGGTAATTTTAGTCAGTATAAAAATACTAATTAATAATTACCAAATTTATCTAAAACAATGTTAAAAACATTGTCTGAACAATACCTGATTTAAAAATCAGTTTCAGGAGAAATATTAATGCAAGACTTACTTAAGTATCTGTCCACAGCCCCTGTTTTGGCTGCAATTTGGATGACTGTCACAGCCGGAATTTTAATCGAATTTAATCGCTTTTTCCCAGACCTGCTTTTCCATCCAATGTAAAAGCAGAAAAGTTAACATTTTGGGTTAAGTCAAAATTTGTCTGAACTATTGAAATATTAAGATTGAATGTAATAGTCTGACAAACGATTTAGATCAAATTCAGCCTCAATTGCTTAAAAATAGTGGTGGATGCAGAAATCAATATTCTCAACTAAATACATTTGAAAATTTGATTTCTGACACCATCCTATATATAGTAGTTGTGATATTAATGAGGTAGAATATTTATTTATCTTGCCTATTCCTTATTTGTTGTCCCTGAAAATCCAAAACTTGTATATATATCTAAGCCTTGGTGAGAAACCCTATACAAGAAAGGTAAAATCAAAAACTTTAAGACCCCTGAAAAACTGACTTAATGAAATCCTATCTCGCTGCCGCAATATCAATGACAAGCGTACCTGACTTGTCAAAAAATTTAGCACAAGCAGAAGAATTAATAGACTTAGCTATCCGTCAAGGTGCAGAATTAGTTACCTTGCCCGAAAATTTTCCCTTCTTGGGTGAAGAGGAAGAAAAAATATCTCAAGCAGAAGCGATCGCCACAGCAAGTGAAAAATTTCTCAAAACAATTGCTCAAAAATACCAAATTACAATTTTAGGAGGTGGGTATCCAGTACCGACAACAGATGGCAAAGTCTACAATGTTGCATCTTTAATTGAGCCTAATGGCATAGAAGTAGCAAGGTATGAAAAAGCACATTTATTTGACGTTAACTTACCCGATGGTAATACCTATCGAGAATCAAACACTGTCAAAGCAGGTACTCAGTTACCATCAGTGTATGCATCAAAAGATTATGGAAATTTAGGTATATCTGTATGCTATGATGTAAGATTCCCTGAACTATACCGACATCTCTCAAATGCAGGAGCAGAAGTTCTATTTGTACCAGCAGCATTCACCGCATATACAGGAAAAGACCACTGGCAAGTATTACTCCAAGCGCGAGCCATAGAAAATAGCTGTTATATTATTGCCCCAGCTCAAACAGGTAATCACTACGGCAGAAGACAAACTCATGGCCATGCAATGATAGTTGACCCCTGGGGTTTGATTTTGGCAGATACCGGGGACAAACCAGGCGTGGCGATCGCAGAAATTGACCCTAGTCGGTTACAACAAGTTCGTAGACAAATGCCATCTCTCCAGCATAGAGTATTTTATTTGTAGAAGTGAATTTCTATATAGGGTTTGCTGAAAAAGTCTCATTATCAAGGTAGTTCAATAATTAATAATTAACAATTAATAATTACCGAAAAATTAATAATTAATAATTAATAATTAAATAATTTGCGCCTTGAAGCCTCCCCTTGGATAGGGGAAAACAAAGACAATATTCCTTATATTCAATTCCCGAGGGGTTTTAACCTTCTTGTAATTATCAAGTTCGCAATTATCAATTATTCATTAATGAACTCTTCTTATAACGGATAGGATTGGCTAAAAGGATTTTTTTCTTCTCTTGGTCGATTGGATATAGTTAGGTAACTCATCCACCCTCGACCGCTGTTTCTCCATGAATAGAGAGGCTTTATACCTGAATTTTTCGGTAACAGGCAACAAGTAATAGTTTGAATATCTATTTTGCTGCGCTTTTTTCCAGGATTTTTGGAAAAATGCAAGGTTCTTGAGGCTCAAATACTTATTTTCTTGCACTTCAAGGTATTCTTAACAAGGCTAAAAATTTTAATACCACAAGGTTTCAGATTTATTCAGCAAGCCCTATATAGATATCTCGAACTCTAAAAGACTAACTCTAGTATATTTTATAACCATTAGAAAATATTTTTATACCCCAAATATAACCCTCTCTACCCAAAGTCCTGTTACATTAAATCAGGATGATTTAGAAAGACTTGATGTTTAGTTTAATAGCAGGGTCCAATTTTTTTAGTGAAATTTTCTTATTTCCTTTATCAGGAAAAATCGCACCGATACTAGCTACGGCGACTGAAATGGGAGCCGAACCAGCAATGGTAGTAGCAGGAGTGCTTCTGAGCCTAGTGGCCATTTATATCGCTAGTAAAGCAGGGGGCGAATTTTTTAACTGGCTGGGTTTTCCACCAGTATTAGGAGAACTGGTAGGGGGTGTAGTTATCGGTATTTCCGCCCTAAATTTAGTAATTTTTCCAGAAAGCGGGGCTGATAGTTCTTCGTCAGTAATTATTAGTCTCTTAGAAGCAACAGCAGGTTTAGCTCCTGAAGCTGCTGAGGCTACATTTCAAGTCCAAAGTGAGGTACTAGAAGTTTTAGCAGAACTTGGTGTAATCATTTTGTTGTTTGAAATTGGTCTAGAATCTAACATTAGAGACTTGATGCAAGTTGGTATTCAGTCCCTAATTGTAGCAACTGTCGGAGTAACGTTGCCATTTGTTGCTGGTACAGCAGGAATGATGGGGATATTTCATGTCTCAGCAGTACCAGCAATTTTTGCCGGGGCTGCTCTTACAGCGACCAGTATTGGTATTACTTCCAGAGTACTTGCAGAAATTAACCGTCTCAACACACAAGAAGGTCAAATTATTCTTGGTGCTGCAGTTATAGATGATGTCATGGGTATTATTATCCTGGCAGTAGTAGCAAGTTTAGCGAAAACTGGCGAAGTGGATATAATCAACGTAGTGTATCTAATCATTAGTGCCAGTGTATTTTTGGTAGGCGCAATATTGCTAGGTCGTTTCTTTAATGACACTTTTGTGTTCTTTGCTGAAAAATTTAAAACCCGAGGAAGGGCAGTTATTCCAGCTTTGACAATTGCATTATTTATGTCTTACGTTGGTACTGCTATCCATTTGGAGGCAATATTGGGAGCTTTTGCTGCTGGATTAGTTTTAGATAACTTAGATGAAACGGAAGTAGGAAAAGAATTGGAAGAATTAATTCGTCCTATTTCTGATGTGATAGTGCCAATCTTCTTTGTCACTGTGGGTACAAAAACTAATCTAGGGGTGCTCAACCCAGCTATTCCTACTAACCGGGAAGGTTTAGTAATTGCAATCTTCTTAATAGTAGTTGCTATTATCGGTAAGGTTGCCTGCGGTTTTAGTGTATTTGGTTTGGGTTCAGTTAACCGTTTAGCTATTGGTGTTGGTATGGTGCCACGAGGTGAAGTTGGTTTGGTCTTTGCCTCAGTTGGTTCTGCTAGTGGTGCTTTATCTCCTGCTTTGGATGTGGCAATTATTCTCATGGTCATTATTACAACATTCTTAGCGCCTCCACTCCTGCGAGTAGTGTTTGGAGAAGCAGAAGCAGAAGAAGTACCCGAAACTTCAGGGTAGTTTTTAGGCGTTGCTGAATGTCGGTATGGTATCTCGAGAGTCAGGTCAGGTAGGGGATCTACAGAGAATAGAAAGGAGCATTGACTTAATCAAAGAATAACGATATACTGCGTATTTAAGCGTGGTATTAGGCTAGCTGCTCTTACATCTACCATGAAATCCATGACTAACCAAGCTCAAACTTAATAATAAGCAGAAAACCCAGATGGCAACTCACGCAGGTTATAACAGATGGTGCTATAACTGGGGTTTAAGTCTGTGGAATGCTGCATATATTGATGGTTATAAGCCAAACGCCCGTAAGCTTAGAGAGGTTTTTACCAACCACACAAAACCTATGAATCCCTGGATGAAAAGCTTGTCATCTAAAGTTTATCAATATGCTTTCATCCACTTGGGTGAAGCATTTAAGAGGTTCTTTCAAGGATTGGGTAAACGCCCAAGGTTTAAGAAGAAAGGTAAACATGATTCTTTCACAATTGAAAACCAGTGGAAAGCCCATAGAATTAAATGGGTGGAATCACAAATTACCTTTCATCGGTTGGGTCAAAACTTATGAACCCATTGAAGCAACTACTCAGAAAATAAGTATTAGTAGACAGGCAGGTGATTGGTACTTAAGTTGCAGCTATGAATTCACTCCTACTTCAACACCTAAAACTATTGATGTAGTAGGTGTTGACTTAGGTATAAAAACATTAGCAACTTTAAGTGATGGGAAAGTTATGACAAGTGTAAAGTCTTACGGTAAGTTTGAAGCCAAGCTTTCGAGACTACAATACCTTAACCGAAATAAAATTATAGGTTCAGCTAACTGGAGGGCAGCACAACTTAAAATTGCCAAGCTACATCGGAAAGTAGCTAATATCCGTAAAGACGCGCTTCATAAATTGACAACATACGTAAGCCTTGAACCACGGCAGTGTA
>NZ_JAAHGT010000354.1 GCF_010672385.1 Okeania sp. SIO2F4 | reverse complement strand
GTTTGTCCAAGCTAATACTTCTGTTAAGACTGTTTCTGGATTACTAACTTTTTCTGTTAAGCCTTGCAATAAAGGTTGTGCTTCGTGGAGTTGAAAGCCTTTTAAGCGAATTTCTTTACTAATATTAAATGGTGTTCTTTGGGAATCTGATATTAAGTCGGATGGGGTTGCTACTCCAAATAATCCAAATGTTAAATTCTGATATTTTGGGTTAATATTCCGTTGATTATAACAGGAACGAATTAAGGCAAAAAATTCATTGACTGAGAAATTTAATGCTAGTACATTGTCAATTTCGTCTAAAAATATTACTATTTTTTTGGGAGTAATATCATTATCTATTTTGACTTCTGTTAAGATAATTTCTTCTAGAAAATGGCTAAAACGTTGCAGAGGTGAAATGTCTTTGCGGTCGTTCCACCATGCTTTTAAATTAACTTTTCCGAATAGGTCAAATGCTTGTAATAATTCTACTATTAATCCTTTATACCATTGTTCGGGGGTGACGTTATCGCTGCCGATGCGTGTCATGTCGATCGCTGCACAAACAAACTGTTCTCGTTTTAATTGGTGCATCATGCTGACCATCAGACTTGATTTTCCCATTTGACGGGGGTTGAGGATGTAGCAAAATTCTCCTTTTTTCAATGCTTTGTAAAGGTCGCGGTCTGCTGAACGCACTACATAACTGGGAGCGTTACTGGGTAAACTCCCTCCTACTTGATAGTTGTAGGTTGATGTTTCTTCTGTACTCCGGAGCAGGGCGTTTTCTACTTTGAGAATTTCTAGTTGCAAGCGTTCGGTTTCTGCTTGTTGGCGTTGGGTGATGTCTTGGAAGGCGGCTATTGCATAGACTATTTCTCCTTTTTGATTGAAGACTGGTGTTGCAGAGACTTCTAGAGGTATGAGTTTGTCTCCTTGGTTAATTGTCATGTTGTCGATGGTTGTACTTTTGCCTTTTAATGCTTGCAATATTGGTTGTTGTTCGTTGGGGTATAGTTGTTGTGTTCCTGAGAGGTATACTTGATAAGTTTGGGTAAATTGAGCTGCGGTGGTGTCAGCGATCATGCCTTTTCCTAGTATTTGTTGGGCGGTTTGGTTGGCGTAGTATGGTTTACCGTCGGCGTCTGTGACGAATACGCCAACAGGTACTGCTTCAAGAAATTGGGCGAGTCTGGTTTCATTTTCTTGTAATTGTAGATAAAGTTGGGCATTTTGGATAGAAATTGCTGCTTGAGCGGAGAGCATTTTTAATACTTCTATTCTGTCTACAGTAAATGCTTCTGTGGTTAGATTATTTTCTAAGTACAAAATCCCTCTAAGTTCGCCTTGAGACAGCAAAGGTATGCAAAGAATCGACTTTGGTTGATTGATAATAATATAAGGATCTTTCCTAAATTGCCCTTCTTGGATAGCATCATTTAAGATAACATTTTCATAAGTTCGGATAACGTAATTGACAATAGCAGTTGACAATAGGGATGTTTGGCGTTCTGTATCTATGAAATTTATAGGAATAGATTGAAGTATATAAACATCTTCAAAATCTAGATTTTTTTCTGCTTCAATTACCCAGTTACCGTTTTTGTATAAAATTAGAAACCCCTTTTGAGCACCTGCATTTTCAATGAGAGTTTTCATCAACTTTTTGAGTAACTTTTCTAATGCAATTTCACTCGAAATTGCCTGGGATGCTTTCATAACCGTAGCTATATCTAATACATCAGTTGAAGTTTCAGAAGTTGTTGAAGTATTAACAGAAATAGTTTTTCTTGTAGATGATTTTGAATCAAATAGTTCAGGATATTTATCTTCCAATTTTTCTATTTTACGTTTTGCTCCCCAAATTTGATAGCATTGATGAGATTTTTTCAGATAAATATGAGCAAATTCTTCTTTACCTTTTTCTAACCAAAACTTGCCAGCAAGTTCGTTAGCTAAAGCTTCATTTTGAATGAAATCATTTTCTCTAGCTGATGCAATTGCTTGGTCATATAAGTCTATTGCATCTTGCCATTTTCCTAAAATTCGTGCGGTCTCTGCTTCCACTAATAAGTATTGATGAAGAAAATTTTCGGGACAATTATCAGACCAAAGTTTCATCCACTTTTGATTGGCTTCCAGTTGACACAAATAGCTCTCTTTTTTCTCTGCTGAAGCTGTTGGATAAAACCAGGCAAGGGTAAGAGAATAATAAAAATTATTCATGGCAATGGAAACAGTTCCAGAAATATAATCTAGATATTTTTCTGCTTCCTGAAAATATATCAGCTCTGCTGGCTGTTCATATAAATAAAGAGTCTGGGATTTGATAATATAATATATGCAGATTGCACCGAAAGTTTGATGACTTTTGCAGGTGTCTAAATATTGTGATTCCGTAGTATTTTCTATATCAAAATCAAAATATCCACGAGTTTTTCCTAATAAATTTGAAAGCCATATTTGATATGCTAATGCAGCATCAATAACGACTTGATTTTTGGTTTGATAACCGAAGTCTAAAATTCTCAATGCTTCCTGGATTAGATAGCTGAGATTTTTTCCCTGAAAGATTAAATTGATGAAATTATAAGTGAGGCTATATCCTACAGATTGAAGTTCTCCCGATTGAAATCCAACATCTATTCCCTGATGGTTTAATTCCTCAGAGTTTTTAATATCCATTACCCAAGGCATTGCCATATTAGCGTGCATTTGAGTAGCAAATATTTTAGCATACGAATCATTAAACTTTTCACTTAGCCTCAATCCTAATAGACCAAATTCATAGCTTCTTTGATAATTGTGTAGTACATGACTATTTATGGTTGCAAAAACACTATAACCTATAAAAGATTTTTCTGTATGACCGTATTGGATATTAATATTAATTAGCTTGACCGCTATAACATACATTAGTTCTGAGTTCCAGATCCAAGCTGCTGCTAACATTTTTGTCAATAGTTTTAGTGCAGCCCTTTTTTCGGGAATATCCATCTCTGGAAGAGCGTACAAAGAACTTATTTCTCGATTTTCCAAGCTTTTATTAAAAGCTGTAACTTCCGATTCAAAAGCAAGTTTTAAATCCTGTTTTGGTAAATCTAATCCCAACATTTTCAAAGCTCTAATACCAGTTTCAATTGCATCAGAATATTTGCCAATTAAGGTAAATTGAATAATTAATAAATCGTAAAAATCTGTACATTCTATAACTGTTTTTGATTTTTCTATAGCAAGATTTATCAAATATTGAGATCCATCGAAATTACCATTCAAATATTCTGCTTCTGCCAGTTCTTTATGAAGGTCTAATGCTAGAGTATACTCATCTGACCAAATTGTTTCAGGTAGTTCTTCTAAAGCAATCTGCAAATAATCCTTTGCAGACCCATAAGCTATTGCTTCCTTAGCTCTTTTCCCTGCTTTCAAGTTTAATTTAGCTAATTCAACTCTTTCCCCAGATTCCTGAAGTAACTCTCGACCTTTATTAAGATGATCTACTAAAGTAAATATTCTGTTTTCAATTTCTTCTGCACTACTATTTCCTAGTAGCAACTTTCCAATCTTAAGATGAAGACTATTTTTCTGACGATCGTCAATTAATGAATAAGCAGCTTGTTGTACTCGGTCATGGAGGAATTTGTAATTTATCACCACCAATGATGATTCAATTGGTTCATTAGAAGTCATTTCAAATCCAGAAATTGGCTTGACTAAACCTATATTAATCGCTGGTAAGAGGTTATTAAAAGATTCTGCTACAGATTTTTCATAGATAACTGAAAGAGTGTTTAACTCAAAACTATTTCCCACACAAGCTGCTAATTTTAAAACTCCTTGGGTACTCTCAGGTAGTTTTCTCATTTGTGAAAGCATCAAATCTACTACATTGTCTGTAATAGCCAACATTTCATCAATTTTAGTAAGATTCCATTGCCAACAACCTTGTTGTCGATTAAAGATAAGTAAATTTTCTTGATAAATAGTTATCAGAAATTCATTGACAAAGAAAGGGTTGCCAAAAGTTTTACTAGCTACAAGTTGAGCTAGGGGATTGACTGTTGCTTTTGTTGACTGGAGAGTGTCTGCAATTAACTCAGACAAATCTTCAAGCTTGAGAGGCTTTAATGTTATCTGGTTAACAACTGTTCCTGCTTCCCGGAGGTGATTTAAAGACAACGTAAGAGGGTGGTTCGAGTTTACTTCATTATCTCGATAAGCTCCTATTAAAAGTAAATAGTATATTTGCTTGTTAGTTATCATTAATTCCATCAGCTTTAAACTTGCCGAGTCGGCCCATTGTAAATCGTCTAGAAAGATAACCAGGGGACAATCTCTCTCACAAAAGACTCGAATGAAGTTTTGAAATACTAAATTAAAACGATTTTGGGTTTCAGTAGCTTCTAGCTCTGGAATAGGAGGTTGAGAGCCAACAATTTGTTCTATCTCTGGGATCACATCAATAATAACTTGACCATTCACCCCAAACGCAGTCAAAAGCTTCTTTCGCCATAGAATCAATTCTGTTTCACTTTCGGTTAACAGTTGTTGTATCAGAGAACGAAATGCAGCGACTACAGCAGAATAGGGAATATTACGTTGAAATTGGTCAAACTTACCTGAGATAAAATAACCTCGTTTCTGTGTAATAGGTTTATAGATTTCCTGAACGAGTACGGATTTACCAATGCCAGAGTAACCTGCCACAAGCATCATTTCACTTTGCTTTTTTGCTACAGGAATTTTACCTTCTTCTTGACTGTCTTTAGTATTTTCCGCTTTTACTCTTTTACCTGTTACTCGCTCAAATACTGCCAGTAAAACTTTAATTTCTGGCTCTCTACCATAGAGTTTTTGCGGAATTTGGAGTTGTTCAGAAATATCTTGACGAGCTAGGGAAAAGTTGGAGATTTTGCTTGTAGTTTCTAACTGAGCTAGACATTCTTGGATGTCTGTTTTTATTCCTAAAGCACTTTGATACCGTTTTTCTGCCTTTTTCGCTAACAGTTTCATCACAATATCTGACAAAGCTTGGGGAATTTCTGGCTTGAGATGGTTGGGGAGAATTGGTTGTTGAGCAATGTGGCAATGAACTAACTCCAAAGCATCATTTGTGTCAAATGGCAATTGGTTAGTTAGCATTTGATAAAATGTTACACCAAGTGAGTAAAAATCACTTCTATAGTCAAGGTAACGGTTCATTCTCCCAGTTTGCTCTGGTGAAATATAGGCTAAAGTTCCTTCTAGGATATTGGGGTTTTTGAAAGTAGGGTTTTCACGAGTAAATGTTGTAGAAATACCAAAATCTATAATTTTTAGCTGTTTAGTCTGTGGGTTAAAAACAATATTAGATGGGTTAATATCTTTATGTATTATATTAGCTCCATGAATTTCTGTTAATATTTCACATATCTTAATTGCTAAATATAAAAATTCTGGAAGTGTCAATTTTTGGGATTTCATCAAAATCTCTAAAGACTCACCTCCAAAATCCTCCAAAAACATCACCAGGCTATTTTTATATTTGTGGAGACCGTAAGTTTTGACAACTCCTGTTATTCTTGTCAGCGATCGAGTAATTTCATATTCTTGTTTGTACCTAGTTAACTCTGAAATAGTAGGATATTCCTGCTTCAGAATTTTGAGAATTACAGGTTGTTGATTCCGTTCGAGAATGCCTCGGTAAACTAACGAGTGAGAACTTTCATAGATTTTATTCAGTATTTGATAGTCATTGGTGAGACTCATATTTAATTTTCCATTAAGTAAATAGCTGTGTTATATCATATCCAGTAGCAACAGTTAATCACCCCTAATGACCGTAGAATTATATTACCCCAAAGCCAGCGAATTTGATATTACCAGAACTTACGCAAAGGCACTATATATAGAGTCTTGGTGCGTTACGCTAGCGCTAACACACCCTACTGGATAGTTTCATCTTAAATGATGCAATAGGAAATTGGCCTGAGATTGCTTCACTATCGTTTGCTATCGCAAAGCTGCGCTAACGCAATGACAATTCTAATGCACTATTTTAGGTGAAACAGTCCACTACTGGACTGTTTCATCTTATAATGTTGCTTTATAAAAATGCTGGAATCTATTTATAGCAAGAATTTAGCCCGAAAAGCTAATGCACTATTTTAGCTGAAACAATCCACTACCAATAGAGTTCATGCGTAAGTCCTATAGGACTTACGCAAAACAACGCAATTGTGTGTCATTGCGAGCGACAGCGACGCAATCTCAAACGCCAAAAACTCGTTCCTAATGCGTAAGTCCTGTCCTAATTAAAATAGCATTTCTTCAAATTAATCCATAAAAACAAGCTGGGTTATCCCATAGAATCTTTTTGATTGTTTTTGGGGATAACTGCTCCTCTAGGGCGATAATTTGATTAACAATATCTGGGTTATGATCCATGTGAGGATAGTCTGAGCCAAAGATTAAATTATCCGAACCAATATATTGAATAATCTCAGCCAGATAAGGTTCTGATGGTTCTAGCGCAATGAAACACTGACGACGAAAATATTCTGAAGGCTTCATTTTTACGGTTTCCTCAATTTCCCATTGCAGATTTCTATATTCCTCATCCAGTCGCCATAACCAGTAAGGAAGCCATCCACAACCTGATTCCATAAAACTTATCCTCAATCTCGGATGACGCTCCAACACTCCACCTTCGATGAGAGCAAGTAATGCCATCATCTGCTCCATAGGATGAGAGCAAGCGTGCATAGCAAAACGAGTATTAAACCGATCTGCTCCGGTAGTTGGCAAGCGACTGTGAGTTCCTTCATGAATGGCTACTGCAATCCCCAGTTGCTCACATTTAGTCCAAAAAGGTTCGTAACTTGGATGACTAAGTAACCTACCTTTGACCGGATTTGGGCGGATCATTACAGCTTTCCAGCCAAATCCTGCGATTCTTTCTAATTCTGTCACCATCTCTTCCGGTGAATGTAGATTTATCAAACCTACTCCCTTGAGAATTTGTGGGTTATAGCTACAAAAGTCTTGTAACCAGTTATTGTAAGCGCGAGTAAATGCTCCAGCTAGTGCGGGTTGCATCGAATCAACTGCTAAAATCCACAATCCATAAGTTGGATAAATAAAAGAAACATCTATTCCCATTTCTTTCATTGCCCGAACATGAGATTCTGAGTCGAAACGATTGATTGCGGATACAGGATAAATCTGTGTAATTTGTTTGGTTCCAGCAACTTTCACTTCATTAGAAAGCTTGTGAACAATTACTTCATTGTCAATTTTTAAGTCTATTGATGGAGCAAAGTTCTTAAATGCTGGTTCTAGATAGTCTCTCCACATCTCGAAAGGTTCATAAACATGGGAGTCTGCATCAATAATTTGATATCCTTTCAGCATTGTTTTTAGATATTTGTTAAGGTTATACCAATTTGATAAGTCAGGACTTACGCAAATTTACTTTAAAACCACCATCTGTAGGGGCGAATGGTATTTGCCCTCGCTATATGCAGAGTCTCTGCGTAAGTCATGTAAGTGTTGGCTAAATACGAGATTGCTTCCTATCGTCGCAATGACGACTGTTCAATCGGATTCTATATTATCAATTATCCATTATCCATTACCACCAGATAGGAAATGGGTTGAGCTGTTTTTCTGGTAACGGTTCCTTTAACCAACCAAGTTGAACTGGAATCTCATACAAGCGTCCTGCTCCGAACCGTCTCCAGAAATGACGCATTCCGGGCACAATTACCTTAACCACCTTTAACCCAATATCTGGACGAGTCTGGTCTAATACCAGCATTTCCATACCTTTTTTTTCTACTAACTGCTGGCAGATTGTGATATCCTCAAGTAAGTCATCGCTCCACTCTTGAGGATAGTCGTCCCATACTTTGGGAGCCATACTTTCATCGGGAACTAGGTAAGGTTGATTTTCTAAAGTTGCTGTTTTCCACCACTCTAGGGCAAAGAAATCAGAGTAAATAGGATATCGGGTACTACCATCTGCATTGGCAGCTTGTACATTACTCAAGTTTTGGTTAACTTCAGTCAAAGCTCTGCCAATTGCTAACTTGGAATCAAAGTGAGCTGCAAAACCGTAAATAATATCTTCTTCCTTTTCCTGGCGATCGATTCTCCGGCTAATTGCAGCAAAGGTTGGTATATTAAAATCATTGGTAATATCAATAACCCAAAGATCGCGGTTGAGCTTTTGATAATAATTTTTCAGGGCGGAAAAATAGGTTTCATCAAAACTATCTAAATTGACTTCTGGTCTTTTGATACGGTTATACCACCACAAAGCAACACAGTCTCGCTCGACCAATTCCATAAAACCTTGCAAGATAGCTTCTTCTATAGTATTGCCAGCAGCAGAGCCATTAGAATTTGACCAACAATCAGCTTGAGGAGGTTTTGGATATCCTGGATAACAGTAAGCAGTAGGCAAATACTTGAATTCCCCATCTGTTAATGACCAAACTGGTGTCCAGTCTCTTTCTTCTTCTTCATCAAAGGGTTCTGGAACTTTTTGAAACTTGCTGTTAGGGTGAGATGTATTCCACTCCTCGCGGGTGTTGTATTGTTCCTGACTATAGTTCATACAGGTATTAGGATGAATAGCTCTATCTCCAAATTTCCCATAATTACCTCTTTCCCTGGGTTCATCTCCTTGAAAAACGCTAGAATATCGCTCAATAGCTTCCCCTAATGCACTTACCTTCGCCTGTAAGTCTGTTTTTCCTTTACCAACGCTCCTTCCTCCTATATTTATACGCAAATCGTCTAGATCGTCAAACATTGTGGTAAAATGATGTTTTGCCACATAAGTATGAACTAAATCATTGGCGTCTGCTAAAGATACTTTTTGTAACTCTCGAATAATTCCTGTAATGCTGCTGATATGATGCTTATTTTTCCTGAGTGTTTCTTCTGGCACACAATATCGGTGTCCGCCATCTGCTGTAAACTTTTTTTTCCGACTCCCTAACAACAGAGGTAATGGTTTTTGCATCAAGGTTGGGTCTCCACAGCAGGTACATTGGGGACGTTTTGGGATGAGATGAATTTCTGTGGATAAG
>NZ_JAAHGT010000353.1 GCF_010672385.1 Okeania sp. SIO2F4 | reverse complement strand
CTGAAACTAATTATTTTTATAATCTACAAAAAGAGGCAATATTAATATGAAATACAAAAAATTGTGCAAATATACGAATCACCCCATCGCCCTATCACCCCATCACCCCATCACCCCATCTCCCCATCTCTCTACCAATCTTTGTTAGCAATAGAAGAGAGCGATCGCTTGATGCAGTTAAAATTAAATTAGGCATATTTAGTTAGCTTAAATTTTACTAACCAAACCATTAATTTACCAGATATAGCAATCCTAAATAGGTTACGGGTAATCAAAAAGTAGATAAAAAACCTGAAACTTTTACCTATTCCCTGTTCCCTGTTCCCTGTTCCCTAAAAGCGTTAAGGTTTTTATACACAAATAAAATAGGACTGCTATAATTAATCTTTTATTTTGAATATTTTCGGATATTTACTATTTGAGGAATCACGCGCAAAATCTGCAATTTTTTCAGGTCCAGACATTTGCAAATGTTTCAACAATTCACTACTTTCTGTCAATAATTTATCAACATTAATCCCAAAATAATCAGGGTGATAATAATTCAATTTCTTAATACCTTCCCCTAACAACATAACAGCACCACGCCAATTTTCATTTCCAGCATGATAAAGTCCTACTGCTATTTGTAAAACCCCTTGATAAAAAGTGCGTTCTGGTTCTCCAGCTTCCAACCATAAAGCCTCAAGAGTATCATGGCATTTGTAGAATTCTTGTGCGTTAAACTCTGCTATTCCCTGCCAAAACTCTTGGGGAATTTTTTCTCCTTCAGAAGTCATTATTACTAAAATCAAAAATTAACACTAAAAACTAAATTTAATCCCATATCACTTCTCAACTTTCTTCTTTCTTTCCTTTTATTTTACTAGGAAATTACTCCTATTCATTTAAGCTTAAACAATCACAAAATTATTACATACATTAATTAGATATTTTTTGATTAGTCTTTTCTCAATTATATAGATAGTTGAAAATCAATCGTCATTTGTTCAATATACAAAACTATCCAGGAAGTGAAACCTAATATCTTGAGAAGAAGGAAAAAGAGAAATAAATTATCAAAATATAGCAGTCATCAGGACAGTTAAGACATTATTGCTACTATCAAACTCAGTCACAGTAGGAATTTAACTTCTAACTTCTGACTTCTGACTTCTGACTTCATTAACCTTCTTCCTTCAAGTTTTAAACTTACATACTTGCTCTAGTTGACTCTAAATCTTCTTGACTAATTTCTTGTTGTTCGCCAGCAAAATCATTATCTGGGGTTAAAAATAGCATACAATGACATTCTTTGCGCTCCCGCATTGGAACACAAGGACAGTTCCAATATGTAGCTTTTACTTCTGCTTCTTTATCTTCATAATGACGACATGGACATAAAGGAGCGCCCAATTCATCCTTATGTTTAGCTAATCCTTCAATTACCACAGCAGTAACTGAAGGATCTACACAAAAATAAGTATTTGTATTCTTGGCATACTTTTCAGAGAACTTTTTCATCGCCTCCAAAGATTTTTCAGTAGATAGTTTCTTGTTTTCTGTAGTCAGGGTCATAATATGTTTTTGTTATGCTGGTGATATTAGTTAGTTTATCAATTTTACTACATAAAGCCATTTTACGAAAAAAATTCCATTAAAAGTTTCCCATATTGAAAATTTTTTACTTCTATACTATAGATAATTAAATTTGTCAATCAAAACAAATAATACCGTTGCCAATTTAACTTTTAATTTGTGAGTGAAGTTGAAACTCTAAAGGTTGATTAGAACTAATTTCCAAACCAGAACAATGTTGAAGCTGTGGTATTTCTGCTGCTGAAGCAACAGACTCATCTAACCACAATAACCATCTACTTCCAGGAGGAAGAGAAGTCAGACTAACCGAATTTTCAGTCAACCAAAGCAAAGACCTTTCTGGTGGTTTTCCTGCCAAAACCTCTTCCCCAAAATTAACTCCAGCTAAGGTTTGCAACACAGCTAAATTACCATGCACCAACCCAGTAGCAGCAGTCCAAAGTTGAACATTTAGTAGAGAGCGGTTAGCATAAAAATATAAAGAAGCAGCAGCACTCACCGCAGCTTCAAAATTATCGGGTTGCCACTCAGCAGCACTATCGAGACAAATTAAAATTTCTTCTCCTCCCCTAGATACCTCTAGTTCCCGAACCCGCAACTCCCCATAACGCGCACTACTCCGCCAGTGGATCAAACGACTAGGGTCTCCAAACCGATATGGTCGTAATGTCCGAGTTAATCCTTCCGAAGCCATTTGATAACGACTATCTTCGTGAAGTTGACGACTATGTTCTTGACCAAGTTCATCTATGATGGGGCAACTACTCAGGGGTAAAACGGTAGGATAAACAATGGCGGTAGCTTTAGCATTTCGACTACGACGACACCAGAATAGACCTAGAGGTGCTGCGGTTCTAAGTTGAAGATAATGCCATCTATATATACCCCTTTTTTGAGTGGGGAGATAGTAAACCCAATGGTAAGTGTCTTTAGCGGGAATAACTTCTATTGCTTGTTGCACTGGTTTTCCTAATACAAAAGGAATTTCATCTTGGAGTTGCAGCAAAGCTAGTGGTTGGTTAGTAGAATTTTCTATTGTCAGGGCGATCGCTAAATGGTCACCCACAGTTATAGGTTGAATTGGATGGCGACGTACTTTTATTTGACGTAGCGATCGCCCTGGTAAAACAGCACCCATTCCTAACAATGCAAAACTCATGCCACTAATTACATATAACCATCCTGCCATTGTGTTAGTAGCGGCACCGAAGAAAAATATTGATAATATTCCGAGTAACCCACCTGCGTAAGCTGGTGTTACCCAGTTAGTTTCTAGCCAGTCGGAAATTTTGTAGTAAATTTTCATCTAGTTAGTTTGATTATTTTGATTAGGATTTATATGATGTTAGATAATAAGTAATAAAAAAGTTTTTGTTTGTAGTAGGGCTTTAGCCCGAACTATAGATAGGACTAAAGCCCTACTACAAGCTTTTATCAATTACTATTTCCTATTTTAGAGATAATTTTACCAATCTAATCCTTGCTCATCATCTTCTACTGTATCAAATAGAGATAACTGTTTGATGTCTTGGGAAATTACATAAATATTGGATTGATTTTCTGAAATTATTTTTCCTTCTGTTTTAGCTATTTTTAACCAATCTTGTAATTGACTAATATTTACGTTTAACTTTGTGGCTAAATCTTTATCTGTTTGTGGTTTCTCTAAGTTCTCAAGTATGATTGGCAATACTGCTTCATAAATATTTAATTGCTGTGTTGAAGTTTGATAATTTTGATGTTCTTTAGTTTCGGCAGCAATTCTATAATTTACTGGATTTTTAGTTTGGATTATTTTTTCTTCAGCTAATCAAAAATAAAATCAATTATCGCACTCTTATTCATCAAAAAATCCCCCCTACTCCCTACTCCCTACTCCCTACTCCCTAATCTGTGAAAAAGCTTGCTAAAATACTTCAGTAACTCTTACATATCTATAATTGTGATTGCAATTTATCCAGGCAGTTTTGACCCTATTACCCTCGGTCACATAGACATTATAGAACGAGGCTGTAAGCTGTTTAAAAAAGTGATTGTGGCCGTACTGCGAAATCCTAGTAAGACCTCTTTATTTACTATTGAGAAACGTTTAAATCAAATTCGCTATTCTACAGAACACTTACCTAATGTAGAGGTAGCCAGTTTTGATGGTTTAGCGGTAAACTATGCAAAAATGCGACAGGCTAAAGTCCTGATTCGAGGTCTGCGGGTTCTTTCAGATTTTGAAAAAGAATTGCAAATGGCCCACACAAATAAAACCTTATCGTCCGAAATAGAGACCGTTTTTTTGGCTACCTCTAACGAATATAGTTTTTTAAGTAGTAGTGTAGTTAAAGAAATTGCCATTTTTGGTGGCTCAGTAGATCATCTTGTTCCTCAGCACATTGCTATTGATATTTATAAATGTTACGACAAAACTCAGCCAATATTGAACCAGAAGTAAATGGACAAAATGTCGAGGGTGAACCCACCACTGCTTCTCCTGGAGTAGATATCCAGAGAGAACTAAATCGACTCGAGGAGATTATTCTCGATAGTCCTAGAATACCCTTTGTGGGACGTACTTTAATAGATGAAGAACAGTTATTAGACCAACTAGATATAGTACGTCTGAATTTACCAGTTGCTTTTCAGGAAGCAGAAATGATTGTTCGACATAAAGATGAAATTCTTCAAGAAGCTGAACTTTATGCTGAAGAGATTATTGAAAATGCTGAACAACGAGCTTCCCAAATTTTAAATGAAATGGGTCTGGTGCAGCAAGCTAAAGTAGAATCAGATCAGCTTAGAAATCAGGTTCAGCTAGACTGTGAAGCAATTCAACAAGCTACTATTGCTGAAATTGAACAAATTCGCTATCAAGCTCAACAAGAATTGGAAGAAATGAGAGCTAGAGCGATCGCCGAATGTGATGAAATTCAGAATGGTGCTGATGACTATGCAGATCATGTGCTTGATAGTATTGAACAGCAGTTAACGGATATGCTCAAAGTGATTCGTAATGGTCGTCAACAATTGGAAGGAGATGGAGGTTATGGAACTGATATAACGCCATTAAATCCCGAAGTATGATTAATAATGGAGTTATTAATTATTAAATCGGGACTTAGTTTACTGCTTCATAAAACTGATACAAAGCGTCACATAATGTCACAACTTGATGTGTACGGACGTTGCATGCAACGTCCCTTGCTGTACAGACGTTGCATAACAAAAATGCGTTTCATGTCGCGCAGCGAAACGTCGCTACCGTCGGCGGTTACTCATCCACAGGTATTGACGGGTCTTGCCCAACCGCATCCCTCAAGTTTACACTTGTATTTCAGTCTTTGTCAATAGACATCTCCAATAATAACAGGACTTACGCAAATTCTTAGACCACACACTATCCTTAGGGAAGAATGAGCATTTACCCCTACTAGATATGGCGCTTGGAGCGTAAGTCCTGAATAAAAAATCAAATCAATTTCCCACTCTTATTAATCAATTCTTTCTCCCTGCTCCCTGCTACCTCGTAATTGTGTCGATGTCTAATAGATAGACACCCGAGAAATGTTTAAGCAGTGATTAGAGCAGAAGATACAAATCTTACATTTGAGAGAATATCGTTTTATATCGCTAAAAAACGTAAATTGTCAACAAACTCAAAACTCCTAAACAATATTCAGAAACCGGGTAACTTCAAGTAAATATAAATATTTTGACATCCTCCCGACGCTGCTCTGCGAGACAGCGCGGGATTCCCATCCATCAATCAAACAGACTGTAGGGGCGATTCGCGAATCGCCCCTACTGGAAAGATTCAGGGCGGGTTGACACCTCACTGGAAAATGCTGGCTTGCCAGTAATCACGCTTCCTCCATGTCCGTTTAACGTCTCCGAGTGCCCCTCGACGACTTAATTGAAAAAACAATATTAATCTCAACCTTGGTTTTTGGTTGAGCAATATTTGTATGTTAACAGATTATCTGTAAAACCGCTCTTATTGATTGGTTTTCCAATTGCGTCGCTCCCCTACGGGAGAGCGCGGGTCAAGGGCCAACGTTGAGATAAATCCATCATAACATTAGCCCGGTTTCCCCAAGGATAAAATTAGATAAATGTGGCAATTTTGAAACTGGCATCCATATTTAAGTGGAAATTGTTAATTGCCACGATAATTTATATAAGTTTGGGTCATTTCAGTTATCAGTTATCAGTTATCAGTTATCAGTTATCAATTATCAGTACCAACCACTAAAGTCTCTAGCTTGAAATACTGAATTGAATATTTTTTTCATCCCCTTAAAAAGGGAGGCTTTGGACTTAATTTTTTGGTAAATAGAAATTATACCTATGCTAGTTATCATGCTCGTGAGGTACAAAATTTTAGGTTTTAGATTTTAAGTTTTAGGTTTTAGGAAAAAGGGAATAAGGCATAGTTCATTAATGGATAATGGATAATGGATAATTACCTCAAGGAAAACCGAGAGGATTGAATATAAGGAAATATCCTAGCACTTTTTTTCCCCTATGGGGGGAGGCTTTTAACCAAGGTATTTAATTAATAAATATTAATTATTCATTATTCGGGAAAGAAGAAAAACAACAATTGGCAAAATACTTGAAAAATGCTCTATTTTCAGATAAACCTTGGCTTTTTTTCAGAATTTATACACTCTATTCTATCAAAAAAAACTCAAAGAAAATTTTTGATTATTACTAATTCTCCAAATTTAAATGTAACATAAATTCCTAACTTCCTCTAGAAATAAAATGATTACAGAAAAGTTTCGTCGCCAACTTCGCCAAGAAGCGAGACTATGGCAAACAGAGGGATTAATTGATAATTATCTCTATCAACAATTATCAGAGCGTTACCAATTTGATTCTTTAGAAAAAACTGCTAGTTCTCGTTTTGTTACTATCTTAATTTCCCTGGGTGGTATTCTCCTGGGATTAGGTATAATCACTTTTGTTTCTGCTAACTGGCAACAATGGTCACGAGAAGTAAAAACACTCCTATTATTAACTTTATTTATCGGAGTTAATACCACTGGTTTTTATTTATGGCGACAACAAAATACTCTACCTAATACTACCAATAAAAAACAAAAATTAGGTCACGGACTATTAATATTTGGAGCATTAATTTTAGGGGCAAATATAGCACTAATGGCTCAAATGTTTCATATTGGTGGTTCTCCCTACGGATTATATATTGTTTGGGGATTAGGAGTTTTAGTAATGGCTTATAGTCTACAACTAAAATCTCTGGGAATTATTTCTATTCTCTTGATAGGATTAGGCTATTTAATGGGGTTATCAACTGTATTTTATCCAGAGGAATTTTCCTGGTTACAGTTCATAATAGAATATATGTCTTTGGTGGCAGTATTTTTGTTTATTCCCCTAGCTTACTGGTGCAATTCCCGAATAATTTTCTTTCTAGCTGCATTGATAATATTGCTAGCTTTAGAAATTAGTTTGTTCCGAATTTTTGATTTTTCAAATCATGGTTTATGGGGAGCGATAACTTTAATTTTACCTCCTGCTTTATTGTGGGGATATGACGACATTATCTTGCCTAAAGTAGATAGCAGAATTTTTCAACCTTTAACAAGAAATTTAGCTATTTGGTATTTGAGTATTGGATTTTTATTTTTATCTTTTCGAGCAATTTGGCAGGATTTTTCATTAGTAAATTATTCTGATATATCATCAGAAATTCACTGGTTAACTTTAGTTGAAGTTCTACTATTTGTGGGATTAACTATTTGGCAATGGTTGTATTTGGCACGACCAAATAAAAGAGATGCTCGGGGTTGGCGATTAGATTTAGTCAGTGGTGTGATTTTGGGTTTTATTGTTGGAACAGCAATATTATGTTTCTGGCATTTGAGTATTAATGAAATTCCAGAAATAGCCACTTTTATTATAAATATAGAAATGTTTATTTTGGCAGCAGGTTTAATTAGGATTGGATTAGCGCGAGGAATTAGAGGTACTTTTTGGGGCGGTTTAGTATTGTTGACTTTACAAATTGTTAGTCGTACTTTTGAGTACAATACTGGATTATTACTGAAGTCTTTTGTGTTTATTTTATGTGGTGTAGGAGTTATAGCTGCCGGTTTATGGTATGAACGTCATTTATCATTAAAATAGGGAATAGGGAGTAGGGAATAGGGAGTAGGGAATAAGGAGATAGGGAATAAGGAGATAGACGAGATTCGTAACTAGCAAAATTTTTTGTATTTGATAATTACTTTTGATTTTTAACTTCCGTGAAACGGTATAATTGGAGAACTAACATGAAATTTTATAACCCTTTTAGTCAAAGCAATTTATCAACTAAAAATCAGGATAATACTGAAGAGATAAGTTTACCTATTAATCAAACAAAATCTCTAACAAAGCAAATACCTATTTGGCGGTTTATTTTGCCTTTAACTTTGCAATTAGCATTAATTTTGTCAGTTCCTGCTCAAGCTATTTATACTCACATTACAGGTAGAACAGTTATTTTACAAACTGCACCTGTAGACCCTTATGATTTTTTGCGGGGTTATTATCAAGTATTAAATTATGACATTTCCCGCAAAGATAATTTGAGCAAACTTCCGGGTTGGCATCAATTTGAATTGGAAACTTCCCGCAGATTTTATTCAGACAATCAAACTAATATTTATGTAATTTTAGCTGCACCTGAAAAAATAGAAAATTCAGGCATTCCGAAAGTTTGGCAACCTGTGGCAGTAAGTGCAAAAATGCCCGAAAATTTGCCAGATAATCAGATAGCTATTCAAGGAAAACTTGATGGTTGGAGAGTTAAATATGGTTTGGAAACTTATTTTATGCCGGAGGATAGACGTACAGAAATTAATCAAGATATTTCGGAAGTACAACGGAGTGTTAATTCAGAAGGTCAAATACCTTTTGTCGTAGAAGTAAAAGTAAATTCTCAAGGTAAAGCTGTACCTTTAAGTTTGTGGGTAAAAGAGCGTAATTATAAGTTTTAAATAGCTATCAGCTTTTAGCATTCAGCTATCAGCTTTTTGAACTGCTGAAATTTTCGGCATTCATTATCAACAGTTAATGCTCAGATATCGTGGAATTTTTGTTCTTTAGCTAGTATTTCGTCTTGCATTGATTACTTCCTTATATTTTAAATATGTAATAAATATCCTAGTTTGAAAGTACCTTTAATTGTAGCAATCAGCAATAAGATTGCCCTCGACTAGCAATAACAAACTTTTTCAACCAGGATTAAATGCAACTCGCCAGTAATAACTTTTTCGGCTAGAATTAAATGTAAATAGCTTAAGACTTTTGTATAGGTATTTAGCAATTACCTGTCTGAAGATGATTCATATTTAATAAAATTTATGCGAAGTGGATTTAGTTGGACTAAGGAAAATGTAAATTTGGCTATCGCAGGCGCTAGTCTTATTGTTGCTATTGTTGCTTTAATTTTTCCAAATATCAGATGCTCAATTCCAATTGTTAACCGATATTGTCCGATAAATTA
>NZ_JAAHGT010000352.1:7057-9087 GCF_010672385.1 Okeania sp. SIO2F4 | reverse complement strand
CAATAAAACCAACACCAGATTTTTGTGGGTGACATACAACTTTTAATGGAGAAAACAATTTCTTTACCAATCTTCCTGCCAAAATTGGCACACTATCTACTATTTGTTGAATTGCTATTTTTAATCTCTGAGAATCTATTGGATGTTTATACCAACTTATAACACCATAATAAGGCCAGACTCCCATTTTACTATCAAATTTTGAAAGTTGATACTCTTGATGCACATTCCTATTTGTGATTAATTCCATTTTTTGCCTCCCTAGGTTAACGCGATCATTAATCTTAGATAATATCCCATTGATTCTTCAATAGGTATGGTGATTTCCTATGGAAAAAAGAAAGAGGAAACAAATCACAAAAATCATTTTAAATTCGGAGGTTTATTCAAGCGAAAATGACTACTTGTAGACCACTAACCATACCCAGGGCTATTTCATTCTAAGATGTTTTAATAATAATCTCTTCTGCACCCAAATTTATTAACTTCTTTGTGAATGTAGTAATGATTAATCTTAGATAATATGCCATTGATTTTTGAATAGATATAGTGATTTACTATGAAGGTAGGAAAGCTGAAGAGGCGACAATAATAATTGAACAGTAGTCCTTGTAAAAGATTGAGGCAGGTACGCTTAAAAAAGATGATCCTCCCTATTGTTAATAAGGATCATTTAATAAAAATGAATAAACTCCATCAAGTGTACTATAAATATTTAGAAAGTCAATTAAAATTCAATTTCTGGGTAATGTTAAAAATTTTAATTGCCATAATTCAAAACCATAGATGAATATGTTGGGAAACTCTGGTTAATCAAATACAAAATATATAAAATTTGAGAGTTGTCGTTGAGGTCTGCAATGTTTTCTATTCTTACCTGAAATAAAATTTAAAACAAAGATGTTTGAGAAGATTTTTTAAAATATATTTTCTAGCTCAATCTAGACTTTTTTAATATGAATAACTGGAAACTTGAAAGGTAATTTATTTTTGAAGCAGACCTAATTTGTGATTATTATCTACTTGATTACGATGTTTTAATAATAATCTCTTCTACACCCAAATTTCTTAACTTCTTTTCAACTTGCGAAACAACATTTTTTAAATTTAGATAGATCAATACATATTTATTTTATGTCAATCTGTATATTCCTGAAGATTTACAAGCAAATGATAATAAGTCTTTTGGTATGTCATCAAATTCAAAGAACTTTTGCAGAATTAATTTCTCACCAAAACCAAGTAAATAATTTTGTAATTTAACCCATGAATTATGACCCATGTACTTGCCATTAAAAGTAGGTACAAAATTATATATTCGGTGAATTATTTAATTAATAATTATTAATTATTAATTATTCGGTAATTAATGTAATCGGATCTTGAATGTTGGATTTATTGATCTTGAAAAATATTTTGATAGACCCTTTCTACATTAAATGAAGGAAAAAATTATGATTTGAGGAAAGTAGGAAGATGCTTTTAGGTTGCCTGTCTCAACTGTAGTCGATATATTTAACAAGAGCTATAATTATTAATTTTTCAACAAATTCATCCCATCGCTTAAAGTCTTAATATTTTTTTGATAAAAACTCTCTTATATTATCTTCCTCAAAATTAAGTTTTTTAGGAATTAGGAGTAAGGAAGCACAGAGGTGCAAAATAGGAAAATGTATGGTTTGGTATTGAGACTTTCCTGTTATAGCAATCAGGAATGATTTTAATAGATATTTAAGAACAATTAAGAGCAATCAAAATCTTTTGATATTCTGACTCCCAACTCCTGACTCCTAATTACCACTAAAATATTAAAACTGAAAAATGATTGCTATAGACTTTAGATTTAAGGGAAGAGTCTCGAATAATTGGCTTCATCCTCATCTACTGGAAAATTTTCTAGACGTTGCTGTTCAATAATTCTTTTTTTGTTCAGGATAAATCAACTTACCGAAAGAAAAAAGTCTTATAGTAATGTGGTAATTAGGGATAGTTCATCAGCAAAGGGAGGATTTCAAATTCAACCTTGTATA
>NZ_JAAHGT010000352.1:0-6957 GCF_010672385.1 Okeania sp. SIO2F4 | reverse complement strand
TTGCTGTTCAATAATTCTTTTTTTGTTCAGGATAAATCAACTTACCGAAAGAAAAAAGTCTTATAGTAATGTGGTAATTAGGGATAGTTCATCAGCAAAGGGAGGATTTCAAATTCAACCTTGTATAACAACTAAGAAAAATATTTGCTATTCGTAAACAAGTAAATAGGAATCAGGAGTCACGAAGCACAGAAACACAGAGATTCGGAATAGAAAAATATCAGGTTTAGTATTGAGACTTTCCCCTTCGACTTTGATTTAATGGAAGAGTCTCGAATAATTTGCTTCATCCTCATCTACTGGAAAATTTTCTAGACCTTGCTGTTCAATAATTCTTTTTTTGTTCAGGATAAATCAACTTACCGAAAGAAAAAAGTCTTATAGTAATGTGGTAATTAGGGATAGTTCATCAGCAAAGGGAGGATTTCAAATTCAACCTTGTATAACAACTAAGAAAAATATTTGCTATTCGTAAACAAGTAAATAGGAATCAGGAGTCACGAAGCACAGAAACACAGAGATTCGGAATAGAAAAATATCAGGTTTAGTATTGAGACTTTCCCCTTCGACTTTGATTTAATGGAAGAGTCTCAAATAATTTGCTTCATCCTCATCTACTGGAAAATTTTCTCGACCTTGCTTTTCAATAATTCTTTTTTTGTTCAGGATAAATCAACCTGCCAAAAGAAAAAAGTCTCATAGTAATGTAGTAACTCCCGATAGTTCATCAGCAAAGAGAGAATGTCAAATTCAACCTTGTACGACAACTAAGAAAAATATTTGCTATTCGTAAACAAGTAAAAATAAATTAGTTTAGCTCCTGGTAATTAAAGATATCTACTAACTAATATCCTTTCATATTTAAGACCAGCAAAAATTTTAGCCTACTTGCTCTAAATATTGATTAATATCATCATAAACTCTCGTAAGTTCAGCTTCAGTAGTTATCCGAATCCGCTCATCTCGTAAAGTAATCAAAACTTTAGCCGCAAAAGGACTAGGCCAAATGTTAGGATTGCAGAATATTTCCAAAAAGACATCTCCTGTATACTGATATTCCGTAGGTTTTTGTGGAGTTGGTTTGCCAGAACTACCAGCAGCATTTTTAGCTGCAACAGATTTTAATTGCTGCATTAATTGAGCTATAACACCTTGTAAATTTCTTGCAGCTTCAGGAGTAAAATCAAAAGAGATAGATCCTTCTACCAAATTCAAGGTTAGTTTAGAAGTAGACATAAGAAATCAAATACAAATAAATATATAGAAAGTCTTAGCAATATAGAACTATATCACACAACTTCAACCTCAAGTCACTATTGCACGATGGCAGAAATAATTAACCAGTTACAACATCCTCAAAGTCTTACCAATCAATACTTTTAAATTTTCAATTTTGACTTCCAGGTTGTGGCACTATTTGAAATAGAAAATTAGGCAATTGTCATTTTTGAAAAATTTAGCTTGAATATGATAATATAGAAATTAACTTAATTTGGGTATTTCTTGACTTAGCACAAAAAGATTGGCTAAATAAATCAGGCTGTAAGCCTCCCCTTTAAAGCGATGCTTTATAAACATCTTTCTTAACATAAAATGCAGACATAATGTAGACATTTAGAGAGAAGTTATGTATAAGTCCTTTGAAAGGCTTTTTTCTCAGAAAAGTGTATTGAACTTAGATATTTTTTTGAGAAATGCACCCCAAGATTCTTACTTCCCCCTCTTCCCCCTCTCCCCACCCTCCCACAAGGTTTTCAGGAGTTCCCGATCGGGGATAGCCTTTAAAGGGGGATAACAAGGAAAATTATGTATTTCAAGCCTCCTAATTCATTAGGAGGTACTGAGAACTGATAACTGAAATCACCCTCAGTCGGTTACCCATAAATTAAGTATTTAATCAAAGTTAATATTACCGAAAAATTAAGGTTTAAACCCTCTCATGAGGAAGGAGAAAAAAGCGGTCGGAAAGCGGAGCATGACCTTAGGATGGGATGGCGCACTTCGGAGCGGCTCTGCAAGAGCGGGAAACCTGCGCCATATCCAATCGAGCAAGAGAGAACAAAAAAATTCCTTCCAACCAATCCTCAATGTTTGAATAATTAATAATTATTAATTATTAATTATTGAAGACCCATCTTGGCAAAAGTTAAATCATCAAGATTCATTCGTTCATATATCTCAAACGGTTGATGAATCCAAGGATTATCAGTCAAATAATCAACATAGTAATCAGGCTCAAATATTGAGCAAGATTTATACCATAAAACAGCCGTTTTTAATTCTTGAATTTCTTGAGTATAATTATCCTGTAGCCAAACAATAGATCTTTGAATACTAATTCCCGAATCAACCAGGTCATCAACCAACAAAACATGACTACCTAAAGTATCTGTAGTCATAGTCAAATTTTTCCCAATCTTAATATTACCTCGCTCTTGACCTTTAATACCACCATAGGAAGAAGTAGCAAGAATTGCCAAAGGTTTCCTAAAAATGCGAGAAAGAATATCTCCTACTCTTACTCCCCCCCTAGCTAAACAGACAATTTGATTGAATTCCCATTGGGATTGATAAATCTTTGCTGCTAGATATTCAATTGTTTGATGATACTCTGGCCAAGAAATGTAAAGATCGCTCATTTGTGAATATAAAAATAATGCTGATAACTTAAAAATAAGTTAATTTTACCCAAAACCACCATTTTTATCTCAAACCACAATTATCATATTCTCTGAAGCAATTTTTTCTTTTTCAATCATTTTAAAATCAAATAAATATCATAGAAGTCTGATGAACAAAGACCTCTATTACTTAAAAATTCGATTGAAAATTTTCAGTGAGATAATTCCCATTTTCTATAAGTTGATAAATATAAAAATGCTGAACTTTTAGAGGTATTGAAAGGTAATCAGACCTGACAATTCTGAGAAAAAGTTGGTTTGATATTAAACTTTTTTTTTATTAGTCAACCAGAATAGTAAAGTTTTTAATCAGCTATCTTGAGCCATCCACGACGAATTGCATGAAGTAATCGATTAATTGCTGTTGTATCTTCTTCACTCAGATTATGGTATAAAAATAAATTTCTGAGTTGTTTTCTTTGCTCTTGAGTCAAGATACCAGATCGATATACTTGAAATACTAATTCTGTGATTATTACTTCCGGTAGAAAAGCTTGATGTAGATAATTCATAACAGTTAATTTTGTTATAACTCACTATATTTATTATTCCCTATCTAACAATCAATAACTGTGATAACCAGCTTGAGTCCAGATGATATTTCTCCTGTCAATTAGTGATTTCTGTCACATTAGTCAAAATAAAATTATTTGCTCAAAATATTAATAATTAGAAACTTTTAAGCATAAAAATTAAGCCCGATGATTGTTTCAAAATATACACTTGTGAACCACAAGCAACTCATGCAGAAATTACAGCAATTCCCGCTGCCCGTGATGTACACATTTAGCGGGCAAAATGCCTGCACCACAAAAATTTTACTATTCACGCCTTGTACATCATTTGTCCGAAATATACTCTAAATATTATCAAATTCGATAATTATGATGTTAATTATTTTAATTAGAGGCGTTGGTAAATCAAACTATGGATTAAGATATTTAGGCGAACCATAATCAAGAGATAAATTATCAATTATTCATTATCCATGATCAATTAATGAACATACTCAACAGTACATAAGTATATTTATGATCGTTTCAAGGCGAAATTAAAAGTGTCTCGTCCAGTAAGTAATAAACAGAATTCAACAGATGTTAAACAGTTTCAAAAAAAATGCCAGAAATGCTAGAAAAAGCTATTGAAAAATTGGCGTTGCATACTTGTGGGATAAATTAGTGTGGGGGGGTGTGGTCCGTGTGGTCTGTGTGGTCCGTGTAGGGGCGTTGCATAGCGTGCCCATTGGAATTATAGTTTTAGAGAAAGAGGAAATAAAAGATGGGATTTACCTTTTCTATAAAGATTCATCCCGCCCCTCAGCAATGCCGAAAAATTTAAATGCCAGAGTCAATCCTCGAAAAAAAATCAGGTTCTGGTGTTCAGATGAAACTAGAATTGGGTGAAAAACTATTACGGGAAAAGTAATAACTCTTAAAGGTATCAAGCCGAAAGGAACTCAAAAATGGGAGTATAAATATTTGTGGTTATATGGGGAGCGTGGAACCCAATTCAGGAGAAAGTTTTTTCTATGAGTTGAGTCACGCGCGATACAGTATGTTTTGAAAGATTCTGGGAGATATTTTCCGAGAATTACCATGATAATTTACATCTAATTCAAGTAAATAATGCAGGATGTCATCAATCATTGAACTTAACAATTCCTGATAATATTATTCTCATAATACAACAATTTCCAATAATTAAAAAATATGAAATCTCAGCAAATATCCTATATCATTCTGGCAATAATTACCACCTTAACATTGAACTTAATAATATCTGGATGTCAAAAAAAGAATCAAATAAAATTAGCAGAAAAAACACAAATAACAACAGTATTACAACAAAATATTGGAGAAGAAGAAAATAAATTTCAAGAGCGAAGTTTAGCAATTCGTCAGAAACTAGCAGCCATCGATTTAGAAGAATTAGATAGTTGGTGGAGAAAAAGAAACATAGGAGATCCCCATAAATATTTACTACCAGTAATTTTAGCTAGATTAAGTCTAGAAGGTGAACCAGCAGGCCAACTTTATGATCGAGAAAAAACCTGGAAAATTTTGCTTGAACTAGATAAAGATAAACCAAGTATTTATCACTTCCGTAGTTATTTAGATGTGCGGATTTTCTTTTTGTTTCGAGACAAAATGCCGTCAGAAATATTAACATCTTACAAAAATCAACTACAACTACCGAAAGTTCTACAGTGGACAAAAACTGGCACAGAAAATCATATGTTTATGGGACGTGCATCCGGTTTAGCATTGATGGATGGTAGTGGTTGGCCTGTAGGAGACCCAGCAAGTGAAGCCACAAATGAAGCATGGTTACGAAGTGAACTGAATAAATTTTTAACTATTGGACAAGGAGAATTTCATTCTTCCACTTATTATGGATATAGTATAGGTGGATTGCTTAATCTCTATGATTTTGCTCGTGACCCAGAGTTAAAAAAACTGGCCAAAGCTTTGCTAGATTGGTACGCAACTAATATGGCATTAAGACTAAGTTGGGGAACTGCTGGAGGTGCTGAAAGTCGAGGTTTCGATCGCAATACCTGGAATAGTGGGTTAAGTGCAGTAGCTTGGATGTGGTGGGGAGATGGAACTGAAGTTGTAGAAAAAATGAGAAATGGTCGTGCCAGACTAGCATTAGCACCAGCTCTCAGTACATATCGTCCCCCAGAACATTTGCGGGCATTAGCTCGTAAGCAAGTGCCATTACCATTTAAACTACGGGCAACTCATCCAATTTACTATAGCTACTCTCAAGGAAATGGCTTATGGGAGAACTTTTATATAACCCAGGATTATAGTTTAGGAACTTTATTAGAGCCTACTCGTAGTTATCAAGTTGAGGGTACAATTAGGGCACAGTATGCTACTTATAAGTTAGTAGTGCGCGATCCGAATGGCAAGAATAATGCAGTAGTCAGTTTAGCAGGTACTTATCATGGAGCGCAGGCAACTGGTCGTAGTCCTGGAGACCAATATGTTCACGAAAAAGGAGCAGTTATTTTTCAGTTAATTCTCAACGATCGAGATTTACAAGCAGGAGTACCTGCGCGATCGCATTTAGTCTTGCCAAAGCGTTATGGTGAACCAACAAAATATAAAGATTGGTATATTTGGCGCATGGAAAATATTTGGTTATGTGCTAGACCTTGGGGAGATGAAGTAAATTTACAGATACCAGTCTCTGAGAAATCTAAATATAAAGATTATCAAGCAATGGTTGCCAAGGGGAGGAAAACTGCTTGGGTGACTGATGTGGCAAGGGTCGCTGATGTTGGAGACTTTGAAAGTTTGAAACAGGCGCTCGATAAAACTAAAGTTGATGATAGTAAATGGAATAATCAGGGGCGTTTGAGTTATCTGAGTTTAGCAGGCGATCGCATAGTGATGACTTATGAGCAAGATGGTGCTATTGGGGATGCTGTGATTAATGGAGAGACAAGAATTTTAGAAAATTGGCCTGTTTTAGAAAGTCCTTATGCCAAGCAAGAATTGTATAGTGGATTGTTAGAAGTTGATGACCCCAACTTAGGTAAGTGGCAATTACGAGGTAAGTTAATTGGTCCAGAATGGAAGTAAGTATTTGCTGAATTTTTATCCATAGAAGAAAAAATAGACCAGCATTTAGTACCTGATTAATAAATTTGGAATATGTTGTTATACTATCTGCCAAGAGAGCACAAAGAGATAGAATTTAACAAAAAGTAACAGAGAGAAAATTACCTATGCCATTAAAGTCAACAACTAGACATATTCGTATTTTTGCAGGAATTGTGGAAAATAATGAACTTGTTCCTGATGATAAAGTATTAACTTTAGATATCGATCCCGACAATGAACTTAACTGGAATGATAGTGCTATGCAGCAGGTTTACCGAAAGTTTGACGAATTGGTAGAATCTTATAGTGGCTCAGATTTAACTGAATACAACCTCCGTTGTATAGGTTCTGATTTAGAACATTTTGTCCGATCCCTATTACAATCAGGTCAAATTAGTTATAATCTTGGTAGTCGTGTCAATAACTATAGTCTAGGACTACCTAGAGTAGATGTTGATGCTGAAGCTAAATAGCAATGCTAAAAAAACTGAAATTGAATATCTAAAGTCTATCCGATTAGGAAATAATCATTGACATCCTCTCCGGCATAAAGGCGGGGAATTTACTACCAAACCCTATATCCTCGACTGACGTTTATTAGACTCATCGACTTCTGCTAACTCTGTGCTAGTCTTAATATATGTCTCCACGTCCATTTAGAG
>NZ_JAAHGT010000351.1 GCF_010672385.1 Okeania sp. SIO2F4 | reverse complement strand
CCTCAACCACCGTGATGTAGCCACGCTTCTGTGTCGCGTCGCGTGCGAGGTCGAGCGCGTACAACTCGTGGCTCTTGGAGTAGACCGGCGTCTCCGAGGAGTTGCCCCTGGGTTTAAGGGGAAGGTTTTCAACCCAATTCTTCAGTAAAGGTAGGATTTTAATCTCCTGCTTGCTGGTTTTCATCCCTGGTTTAACAACACCTTTCTCTCATTTTTTGTAACAATTCTCAGTGCTAGACTAACTTAAATATGCTAAAAAAATCAGGATTATATCGAGTAATCTAAATCTAATATAAGTGAGTCTTAGTATGAGTACCCTAACTGTTGACCAAAATCGTTCTGTCTTAATAATAGAGACTGATGAAATTCTAGCCCAATATGTGAGCCTGGACTTAAAAGAGTCAGGCTATCATCCAATTGTTGCTGCTAACTCTAGTTTAGGTCTTCATCGGGCTATGGAGCTTCAACCTGCTTTAATTGTAATTGATCGAATGTTGGCTGGAGAATCTGGACTATCGTTGTGCAGTAATCTGAGGAAAATGGGTAATAAGATGCCCATGTTACTTTTGATGGCTCGCGACCAAGTTGAAGATCGTGTTGCTTGTCTAGAGTCTGGAGCTGATGATTATTTTCTCAAGCCTTATCGGAGTGATGACTTTTTAGAATTAATTAGCTTTTATTTGCAACCTAGTACGTTAGACAAAGACCAGTTGAGATTTGGGAATTTAGTTTTGGACTTGGGTGGTCGGCGGGTCTTTTGTCATGGTCGTAGTATTGAGTTGACTATGAAAGAATTTGAGCTGTTAAAGTTTTTAATGGAGCATCCTCGTGAAGTCTTGAGTCGCGAACAGATTTTGGAAAATGTTTGGGGTTATAATTTTTTAGGTGAGTCTAATGTAATTGAGGTGTATATTAGATATTTACGCCTGAAAATTGAGGGAGAAGGTGAAAAGAGATTAATTCAGACTGTCCGTGGTATTGGGTATGTTCTGAGAGAAACTTAGAATTATAGGGAATAGGGAATAGGGAATAGGGAATAGGGAATAGGGAATAGACCTCTCCAGAAAAGAGGGAGTAGGGAGTAGGGAGTAGGGAGCAGGGAGAAATAATTGATGATTTCTTTACGATAATTGATTTGATTTTTTATTATTGGAGATGTCTAATAGGGAATAGGGAATAGGGAAATAATTGATTTCCTGTTTTTGTTTTTGGAGATGTCTATTAGGCTGTTTCATCTAATTAGATTCTTTAGGAAAATCCTTTAATCTAGCTCTAATACTAAATCCTTTTCTCACACCCCCATTATCCAAATAATTCTAAATTCTTGATAAAAAAGAATTTAACCTATTTTTGCAAAGAGGTTTTGAAAACCGGATTTGGGATAATAAAGGTTTAGCCAAAAAAACTATTGCCTCATTTTAGATTAAACAATTCAATATTAAGTTGTTAGAAAATTTGAGATACTGTTATGGGTAGTAAGTTTAGTTTATTTAAGTCTGGAATAATTCTGTTTTTGCTTGGCTTTTCGCTACAAATAACATTTGTTCAAATTTCACAGGCTATTAGTATTCAAGCACAAGCTCAACACCCATCAAATTTTCAGGTATCTCAGGAAGGCCAGGTATTGCCAATTACAGCTAAAGCTCAAATATCTGGTCAAATAATTAATTTGGAGGTGGCAAAAACTCCTAAAGAGCAAGCAATGGGTCTGATGTATAGAACTGAATTAGCTGACGATCGGGGAATGCTATTCTCTTTTGACCCACCTCGGAAGGTTGACTTCTGGATGAAAAATTGCCAAATATCCCTTGATATGATATTTATTCGGTCTGGTGTAGTTAAGGCGATCGCTCTTGATGTTCCTCCTTGTTTAGCCGATCCTTGCCCTGTCTACGGATCTGGTGTGCCAGTCGATCGAGTTATTGAAGTGCGGGGAGGACGTATCACGGAATTAGGTTTGAAGGTTGGAGATCGAATAATAATTACTAAAAATTAGATACTCCGAAAAGTTTCTATTAAATAGAACAGAATAAATCGGCAGTAAACACAAGAAAAATAGGAATAAAATAAACTACGACTTTTGTCTCATATAGAGTTGATCAAATTGGTGAGATACAGAAGTTTTGAATTTTAGGGAATAGGGAATAGGGAATAGGGAAGAGAAAAAATACTGCATCTCATTGAATATGAGAACTTGTATATCCTCATCTATAAACTGCGACTCCTAGAAGAACCAAATTCTGAATTATGTTGACAAAATTTAAGAAAATTTTTTATTATTTTACTTCCTAGGTATATACATTAAGATTATGGTTTGCTATACTGTAATACCAAATTAAGTTTATCAACCTAATGTTTTGTTGATTCAAGGGAAAGCTTGCCTTGTTGATAGTCTATGTCTTTGACTTGATTTAATTGGTGTGAGAGAGATCGAATTTTGTGCTGGTCTAAAAACTTAGTGATATGTTTTTATGCACATAAATAACTACAAAAAATTGTTTGTATTGTAAGTAAAAATCTAATATACAAGCATTCGAGTAAAGTTATTGTATAATCAAATGACTTGAGCAAGGTTCCCCTCATAAGTGGTAATAGTTTTAATCAAACAGAACTACTTAAACCCTATACTCTAACTACTTATGTTTTTTGAATTAAGTAATAATTCAATAGTAAGTTTTCTGTGATTTTGACTGGCAGCAATAGTAAGTTAGTTTTAACTAGCTATCAGCTAAAATTGAGTTTTTCCTGATTGCTGAATCGTGATTTCTCACCGCTATTCAAAAATCTGTGGTTCCAGCTAAGTCAGGTTGTTCGAGAAGGTTAAAACATCCCCTTTCAAATCATTGAAAAGCTAACTTCTTTTTCAGCTTCAATGTATATATAACACTACCGATTAAAGTGTTTGATACTTGTATAAACTGAAAATCTAATTGTAGTAAACTTTTACATGACTCTATTAAGTGCATAACTGTCTTCCGCGTAGCAGTATATATTTTGAGGAATTATAATTTCACTAACATTTATCTTAACTAATACCTGATTTTGCGGAATAGCAAGGGTGACTTATGTAGATCCAAACCGAAGGAAGCTAAAGCTATCTTGTTGTTTTGATAGCTAACTTCCAGCTTTTGTTGAGTTCATCAAAAAAGTTTTTGAATTTGGTTCAATACCATTTCTTTCTAACAATGCACTCAATAATTATCGCTCAAACCTGATTACATAGACTATTCTCATCTTTTATTAAGTGCAACTTAATGGAGAAAGGAAGCTAAAGCTATCTTGTTGTTTTGATAGCTAACTTCCAGCTTTTGTTTAGTTCATCAAAAAAGTTTTTGAATTTGGTTCAGTACCATTTCTTTCTAACAATGCACTCAATAATTATCGCTCAAACCTGATTACATAGACTATTCTCATCTTTTATTAAGTGCAACTTAATGGAGAAATGATATAAAAAATTTCGATCTATAGAACAGATCAAAAACTGGCTGATACTAACTTTATACACAAAAATATTGACTTTATGATAGTCAATAATTACTTAGTCAAGGTAAAAATATTAATTCCATTGACTTGCAAATTCTCTCAAATATGTAACGTATGTATTTTATTAAAAATAAGAGTTACACAGAAAATGGTCTCTTAAAAAAAAGGAGGTGAACAGAAATTATGACATCAACAAACTATGCTCGCTTTATCAATTTTTTGCAAAATGAATTATCTATTTCTTCAGCTTCTATAGCAGTTGCTGAACGAGCTAGTGTTACTTCAGAATTACCATGTCCTCAACCAGACTCTAATGCTTTGTCGATGATTTTGTGGCAATACGGTTTAGTTACTCTAGAACAATTAGATAAAATATTTGATTGGCTACAAAACACTTATGATTTCAACTAAAGTAAGCATTCAGCTATCAGGTATTAACCATCAGCTATTATGTACTGCCAAATTACAGTTTCCTTAACTGCGAATTCATTTAAACCTCGCCTTTTAAGGTGAGGATATGATTGCTAAAGGGCTGACTATTACTAATAGCTGAATGCTTCCAACTAAACATAAATGTCACAACTACTATAAATAGCAAATGCAAGTATAATTAGGGCTTGCTGATTAAATTTAAAAAACTTAGACAGTAAGGATTTAAGGCATTTTTAATCAGAAATAATCAGAAATTTTGCCCTATTTTCAGCTAAAATATACCAAAAATGAGGCATCTATATTGCACAGGCCATGTACAGAAAAGTAGGCCAACCTGACACTGCACTAGAAAATTTTGAACTGCCGTTCAATAGCCAATTATCCCCAGAAAATCGTTGGATAATGATGGCTAGTTTAATTCCTTGGTCTGAATTTGAAGCCGAATATAGGATTAATTTTTCAGAGGAGAGAGGAGTACCAGCCTTACCTTTCAGAATAGCACTGGGAGCCTTAATAATCAAAGAAAAACTAGGGATAACTAATAGAGAAACAGTAGAAAAAATTAGGGAAAACCCTTATTTACCGAACTCTTAAGGTATAAAGCCTCTCCATTCATGGAGAAAAAGCGGTCGTTTGCGTTAGCAAAGCTCCTCTGTTTCGCTACGCGACATGAAAAGCGCAGCTCCTCCGCAGGAGGCAAGAGGCAAGCATGACCTAGGATGGGATGGCGAGGTTTCCGTTCCCTCCGGGACGCTATGGGTTTCATGTCGCGCAGCGTTAACGAAGTTTTGCGTTAGCTAAACGCCATATCCAATCGACCAAGAGAAGAAAAAAAATTCCTTTTAGTCCAATCCTATCCGTTATCAGAAGAGGTAATTATTAATTATTAATTGTTAATTATTAATTATTTAAAATACTTTATTGGTCTTGATTCTTATAGCAACGAAGCTCCATTTGACCCATCTATGTTGGTTCATTTTAGAGAAAGATGCTTGTGCTGATTTAGTCAATAAAATTAATTCATATATGGTCAAAACGAAGGGTGAAAATACAGAATATGAAGAAAAAAAAAACAACAAAATTAGAATAAATAAAGGAAGTAAAAAATCAAGGTAAATTAATCATAGATACCACCTGCACCCCCGCCGATATCAGCTATCCTACAGACTTAAATCTATTAAATAGATCCAGAATTGAAACTGAAAAAATCATAGATATCTTTTATGAACCCCTCAAAATAAAATTTAATAAAAAACCAATTACTCACCGCCAAACAGGGAGAAAAGAATATTTATGCATTAGTAAAAAAAAGACGACCCACTCACATGTGAAATCAGGAAAGCCCTGAAAAAACAACTGAAATATGTCTCGAAAAATTTAACTAGCATACCTACTAATAGAGAAAGGTGCGAGTCTGAAAAGTTTGAGTAAAAGACCATATAAGATGCTCTTAGTGGTGAGTGAAATCTACCGTCAGCAACTATGGATGTTTGATAATAATCTTCAGCGAATAGATGAGCGAATAGTAAGTTTAAATCAACCTCATGTTAGTCCGGTAATGGGAGGAAAAGCCATAAAAAATACATAATTTAGAGCTAAACTCTCTGCAAGTTGTTTCGATAGATATGTATTTTTACACCGGATAAGTTGGGATAACTTTAATGAATCAGGAGATTTCAAAGCTCAAGGTTGTTGCATTTAAAAACTACAGAGGTCATTATCCAGAATCTGTTCATGCTGACCACATTTACCGGACAACAGAAAACCGAAAATTCTGCCAAAAAATAGGTATGAGAATCAGTGGTCTTGCCTTAGCAAGACCACCAACAAATATTGATAAAGAAAAAAAGAAACAAGCTTGGTTGGATGAAAGATTACGCAACTATATTGAGGGTAAATTTGGGCAAGCAAAAAGAAGACTTAGCCTCGATAAAATTATGACTAAACTTTCTGAAACTTCCGTGACTGCCATAGCAATTACTTTTTTAGTAATTAACCTTTCCACCCTCTTAAAAAAGGCTTTTTCTCTTTTTTTGTACTTTTTTATATTTGGAGAAAAAACTGTTTTTGTGATCTGTTTAATGATTTCAACTTATAGTTGAATGAATGATGATAATAAAAAATTATAACCAGCTTTCTTTGAATAACAAGTTAACCGTTTTCATATTTATTCAGCAAGCCCTAATTAAAATACATTTCAACCCGATAAAAATAGTAAAATTTGGTTTTTCAAGATGTAGCTAGTAGTAAACACTCAATCTAACGATCAATATCTTCAAAATTTACTACTAACTACCAAACTGCCAATTTAATTATGATTCAGTTAAAACTTTAGAAGCAGCAGTTACACCAGCCCCTGAAGTAAAAGATTCATATCCCAACTCTCCCAAAGTAGCTTCTAAAGCAGCGATCGCATTCAGAATGTCTCTTTCGCAGACAAAGCCTAAATGTCCAATGCGAAAAATTTTTCCTTTCAGATGGTCTTGTCCACCAGCTAAAGCAATATCAAAACGTTTTTTCATAACAGCCCGCACTTTTTCTGCCTCTACTTCTGGTGGAGGAGCAACTGCTGTAACAGCAGAACTAGCTACTGCATCTGGACCTAGTAATGGCAACCCTAAAGCCTTTACTGCTGCACGAGTTGCATTCTTTAAACGCTCGTGTCGAGCGAAAATATTTTCTAATCCTTCAGTCTGCATCATTCTAAGTGTAGCTTGCAAAGCAAAGAATAGATTTACTGGTGGGGTAAAGGGTGTAGTATTTTTAGCTGCATCTTTACGATACTTACCTAAGTCGAGATAGTAACGTGGTAATTTAGCTGTTTCATAAGCAGTCCAAGCTTTGGCTCCCACTGCCACAAAGGCTAAACCAGGAGGTATCATGTAGCCTTTCTGAGAACCAGAAGCAACAACATCAAGACCTAACTCATCTACTGGTAAGTTTACGGCCCCAAGACTTGTGACAGCATCTACTATAATTAAAGCTTCACCATGAGCTTTAACATAATTATTAATAGTTTCGACATCATTCAAAACACCTGTAGAAGTTTCGCTATGGGTAAGAATGACTGCTTTAATTTGCTTGTCTTTATCCGCTTCTAGCTGTTGACGAAATTCTTCTGTGTCTAGAGGTTTGCCCCACTCTGCAGTAATCTTCTCAACATTGAGACCATAAGCTGTGGCCACTTCTGCCCAGCGATCGCCAAATTTACCATTACATCCACATAGTACTCGATCGCCAGGACTCAGGAAGTTAATTATACCTGCTTCCATAGCTCCAGTCCCACTAGAGGCTAAAATTAGTACATCATTTTTGGTTTGATGCAGCCATTTGAGGTTTTCTGTGACCTCTGCCATAATTTTGGAAAAGTCACCACTTCTATGGCCTATTGGATGTTTAGCCATTGCTAGTAATGCTGTTTCTGGCACTGGAGTAGGCCCAGGAATCATTAACATCAGTTTATCATCCATTTTTTTGTTCCTTTGTTGTGTTTTACTCAATCGGTGTCTATGTTCATTTATACAGAAGTGTGTGGCAGAAAAAGCTTACTTTTTCTTTAAGATTCCTGAATTTTTCAATTTGGGAAATTTGCGAAATTTTAGTATTTTATTTTTTTATTAATTCTGGAATAGTTATTGAATCTGAAATTATTAATTTTTACCTAATTTTTTGACTATAGTTAAGGCTTTGAATCAAGTCTAAACACTTCATAAAACCTTACCGTTAAGAACGAGTTATGTTCAAATTTTTGAGAAAAATTATTGATTCATTTCTTGGCAATTATTTTCTCCCAATTTCCTCATACGATTTCTCCATGAAGTTGCGCTTAATAAAAGATAACAGCTATTAGTAAAATTCAGGTTTAGGTAAGAATTATTAAGCGCATTGTTACAGATAAATGGTATCAATCCCGACTACACATAATGCTTCAAGAATAGAATCATATCCTGTACAAGAAGCAATGTCTTTTTGACTCAATCCAGCTAATATATTTCTCAGGATTCTTCGTATATATTTCCAAGGAATTGAAAACTTGATTTTTCAATAATTTTTTCATCTATTTCCATAGTCTTTCAATGAGATTAAGTTCGGGATAATAAGGAGGTTGGAATAGTAAAATAATGTTATCAGGGATAGATAAATCATTTCCTAGATGCCTTCGCCCGTTTCTAGTTCAATGATATGAATCTCATCAGCATATGTTTGAGAAAAAAGCTCTGAAAATTTTTCGCTCGCAAGGGGTATCTAGATGACTAAATTCATAAAAAAAGGAGTCTCATGTTTTTGGTTCTACTAAACCATAAAGTCATAAATATTCAAAGATCCATTGATATAAGCCAATGGGCTTAACACCACAAGCAGTAATGACTTTACCTGTTATAGTTTTTAATCCAATTATATTTTCGTCTTGATACCAATAGCGAATTAGTAGTTAATTTTCCGAATATTTATTAATTAACTTAATCTTCTGTTCTAGTTGATATGATAGTTTTTTTATAGCGGTTTTCACAAAGGTAGACTACAAAATTTCTGCCCTCTGCGTTCTGCTTTTTATCTTTAAGCTAAAATCTCTTTATTCTATATTAATGAAAACTGCTATAAGTTTTATTGAGGTTCTTCCTGTATGTTTTATGTGCTTTGGAGGCGGAACTTTTAATTTACTTTTTAATTTATATCTGACTAATTGATGAACTGTTAGACAAGACAGATTAATGTCAAAACAAGTTGTTAACCACAGTTGAATTTCACCATAGCTTTGGAACATTGAAAATAAAGTCGAGAAGTTTAACTTTTATGGTGAAAGATTTGACTCAACTTAAACTTCAAAAATATTCTTGAATGTTGGCTTTAGGAACCAAAAACTTTTTCAGCAAACCTTAGTTAGTATACTCATAAGTCACCTATTCGGGAGTCATATTTTCAAAAGCTTCGATTTCAATTTTAGTCTTACTAAATTCAGTCAAACTAATTTAATATTAGCTGTTGCATAATCATTGTATGAATTATAAATATTCACCCCTTATACCAATTTTATAAATTTTTGCTACAAATATTTGGACTGTTTCTAGTAGTCAATAGTCAATAATCAGTAGTCAGTAGAAGCAGTTTTTATTATCATTTTTTTCTATGAAACAATCTATTCTAGTAAATTTGCATCTGACTTAAACTACTTTGGTTGACTAAAATATTCGTAACATTCTTTTA